>CAYSVF010000270.1:0-4295 GCA_964434415.1 uncultured Parvibaculum sp. | reverse complement strand
GGCCAGAGCCGCGCGGCACTGTCTGGAAAAGGAGGAAAAACGTCCGGAACGATGCTGTTCCGGACGTCCATCCATTACCGTCATGGCAGGTGCCATTTCGGTCAACTGCACGATTTCTTCCACTCGTCGGCCTTGTCCTTGAGGTCTTCGAAGCCGCCGAACAGCGAGGCGATACGGTCCGCAACCTTGGACTGAAGATCCTGCATCTTCTTCTCCTTCATGTCCGAGACGTCTGCAAGATACCCGAAGGGCGCGGGAACTGTGACCGAACCGAGGCTGACGCCATGCGTTTCGCCCTTGTACTTGAACTTGGCCCGGCTCTTCACCTTGATCTCGGTGTCGCTCATCGACTCGACCTTGGAGCAAAGCTTCACTTTCACGCTGCTCGTGATCGGAATTTTTGCCCAGCAGAATTCGTCTTCGTCATGACCGTCGACAAGATTCTGAAACAGGTTGAGCTTGGTCCAGTTGTTGTCGCTCCATTTGAAATAGGAGTTGTAGGAAAGGTTGATCTTCTTCAACTGGCCGAGAAGGATGGGCTGCTCAGTGGGATTGTCGTTCCCGCCCGCATCGTTCGGATATTCGGGATAGAGGCGAAGGTCAACCTTCAGCTGAATAGTCCGGCTGTGCCCGTCAAAGCTCTTCTTCTCCTTGGCATGGAGATAAAAGAGTGAGTAGCCGTTTTCCCGAATTTCGTTTAGCTTCTCCCGCTTGTCCTGGAGGCTGGCAAGCACGTGAACGATCCGGCAGGCCGTCTTCTTGGCCGACTTGTATTTCGAAACCGTGGAACTGTCCGCCTGGTCCAGAAATGCGCCGAGAGCAGCATCTTCCGTGTCCTGATTGCATCGCATATCTGCGATATCGAGCTTGGTGTTGTCTTCGTCCAACGCTGCCTGCGCAAGTTCGTTGGCATTGCTCATCGTGATGGTGACCTGCGGTGGGATTTTCTTCTGGACGTTCCCCTCGCTCAGCGGCGAGGTATAGCCGGTAAGGTCGTAGGTCTTGTTGATGAGGTCGGCTGCCTCCTGCGCCTTGCTGTTGTAGTTATCGAGCTTTTCGAAGAAATCCTTTGCATAGCTGCCCGAGGTGGCGCTCGAATAATCATTCTCGACCTGATCGGAGGTCTTGTCCGCATTATTCTGGAAATCGGAGATGCCTGCCGTGACCTCTCCCGATTGAACTGAACAGCTTTCAGCGGCGAGGACCGGATTGGACAAGAGCCCCAAAATCGCGGCCACCGATGTCGTGCAACGGGCCCATTTCAGCACCCGGTCACACATTTTTGTCTCTACAGTAGAAATCACCCTGTTTCCCCTTCACGCTGGTGTGTGAGCAAGGGATAGAACGCCTGAAAACACGTCCCAGGCTCAATACCAAGAACTGGGTATGGGCAAAGACGCGTCGCTGCCTGAAGTGCTTACCTGCATTGTTAGTGCGGGAACGGCGGAAATCCGTCCTTTTCGGTGGCGCGCCGGAGGGTGTCAGGGCATGGCTGTTGCATCATACTTACAAGGAAGCGAGATATTGTGAGCGGGAGAGAGGGCGGCTTCAGATGAGTCTTTCAGACGGTGACGAGCAATCCATGAAACCCGCCGCCTCCATATGTCGGATTATCGTGACGGAGGATGACGACGCCGTGAGGGAGCGGTTTGCCCGTCTGATCGTGGACTGGGAGGGCGGGGAGCTGGCGGCCGAGTGTGCGACTCTGTCGGATACGCTTGCCGCGATTCGGGAGCACGAGATAGATCTGCTGATCACCGACCTGAACCTCCCGGATGGTAATGGGATAGAGGCAATCAAGGCTCTTGGTATGGTGCAGCCGCGCGCCGAGGCGATGGTCATCTCGGTTCTGGCGGATGACCGGACCGTGCTCGATTCAATCGAGGCGGGCGCATCAGGCTACCTCCTGAAAGATGCCGATCCGGTCGATCTGGTCGAGGCTATCAACGATCTGATGGACGGACGTTCTCCTATCTCCTCGCGCATTGCGCGCGTTCTCGTCAAGCGTCTGGCCGAGCGGTCGGAGCGTGTGGCGGAAGACGAGAACGCACCGAAAATGACCCCGAGAGAAATGGATATCCTTTGGGGGATATCGAAGGGACTTACCAGTGACGAGCTGGCGGCCAGTCTCGGCATATCCCGGCAGACGGTTCCGGTTCACATTCGCAACATATATAGGAAGCTGCAGGTCTCAAACCGCTCGGAAGCGGTGTTCGAAGCGACGCGGCAGGGGATCATCCGACTATGACGGCGATCCATGTGACAGCTTCTGTCCCGAGAGGGCGGCATATGGCCTTGCTGGCGCTGGTCGTCGTCATCGCATTCATCGCAGCGCTTCCGCAAATCGCGCAGATCCCCGAACCGCGTCACTACTATCGTTTCGGCACGGCCGAGTTCCACGAGGAAGGGAAACCAGACCGGACCGTCAGCCTGCCTGCGCGCTGGGTTCATGAGTCGGCGTCGGATCCCAAAACGGCGATGTATAAGCTTTCTTTTGTTTCGAAGGAATTGCCGGACACCGAACTCGCCCTCTTCATTCCGGTGGTGCGACAGACGCTCGAGGTTCGTTTGAACGGTCACCTCCTGCCTCCGATGCAGCGTTCCTCATGGTCGAGCCCCAGAAGCGGCTATGCCTATGCCGCGACATTGCCGCGGCGTTTCATCGACGCCGGCGGACACAACGATCTCGAAATACGTTTGATCCGGACGGATGGATGGCTCTCCGGCTATCTGTCCCCCGTCTATGTTTCAGCGGCAAAGGACGTCAAGGGATATCGCCGGATTGCCGACATGCTGATCGAGCAATGGCGCGCGATGACCTTTGCCCTCCATGTGGTCACCGTCATGGGGTTCGTGACGATCCTGCTATTCCGGTATCACGATCCCGTTTTCCAGTGGCTGACGCTCATCACCGGCTGGAGCCTGGTTCTCGTTCTCTCCCAGTCGCCGGTTGTCGGACAATTTCTCGATGGTAGCAGGCTTTACCTCCTCCCGGGGGTCGCCGGGGTGGGGCTGATGGCGATCGGCGTGGCCATGGCGCTGACGGGCCAGGACCGCCCACATTGGCTCCGCATTTTCGTCTGGTTTGTGCCGCTGGCACTGTTCCTGTTCGGAGTGAGTGGTGTTGTCGGTTTACCCGCCGCCATTGTGGCCGGTATCGTCATCATGATCGTTTCCTATGCCGTAGCGGCATCGATCCTGATCCGGGGTTTCGCGGTACAGGGTGGGTGGCAAGGCGCGATGCTGTCGGTACCCTTCGCCTTGAGCGCCTGGTTCGCCGCGCATGATCTGCTGATGGGTCTGGGCCTCAATGACGGCGTGTTCCTGCAGACGCCCTATACGCGGACGATGATCCTCGTCGTCATTATGATCGTTCTGATGGGGCGTCTGGCGCAGAGCCTTAATCTGGTCGATCAGGCCAATGATGTCCTGCTCCGGCGCCTCGCCGAACAGGAGGAGGAATTGAACGAACTCCATGAGAGGGATCGGTGTCTGAGAGAGCAAAGCGTTTTGGAGCGGGAACGACAGAGGCTGATGTCCGATCTCCATGATGGTCTCAGCGGCCATCTGGTGTCGATCATCGCACTGGCCGAACGCAGCGATGTGAACGGTGCCTTCATCAGTTCTTCGGCGCGTGAAGCGCTGGACGATCTTCGTCTCGTGATCCAGTCGCTGGATATCGGCGACAGCGATCTCCTTGTCGCGCTTGCGGGCTGGCGCGAGCGTGTTGAGCCGCGGTTGCGCCGGATAGGCGTCAAACTGGAATGGTCCATGGAAGCCATGCCGCAGATCACCGGCGTAACCCCTGCAAACGCGCTGGCGGTATTGAGGATCATGCAGGAAGCGGTCACCAACGCGCTGAAGCATGGACCTGCGACGCGAATTTCCATTCGGGGAAAGCCTAGTGGCCGGGGGGCTGCGATCGTTGTCGAAAACGATCTTCAAAGACCGACCGACGCAGGCAGTGGACGAGGAGTGTTCAATATGCAAAGGCGAGCGGAAAGTTTTGGAGCATCAACCTTTTTGAAAATTGACGAAAACATCGCTCATTTCGAGTTGATACTTCCTATTCGCTTAACGACCCAGGGTACCTGATGGTACCAGTTCGAGTAAACCAGAGAACTTCAACTCCTCCAATGTCATTAATCTTCGAGGAAAAACTTCCGAATTTTACTAGTGATAAATTCACGGCATATATCAACTCTTTTGCGATTGGATTTATTTATTCCATATGTGAAATTCTTCGTCCGGGTCGATCAAAGGGTCGGGTCCGCAGGCGGCCGCAAGGCGTTCGT
>CAYSVF010000269.1:0-4299 GCA_964434415.1 uncultured Parvibaculum sp. | reverse complement strand
GCATGGCCGATGTCACTGCGCTCTGCACAGTCGATTTTGCGGGGGTTAAGGGGCTGGAAATGCCGGAAGAGGCTGAAAACCTGCGCGGCTGGCACAAGCGGGTTTCGGCGCGTTCGAGCGCGGCCGCATAAGGCCGCCGGAGGGGGACGGGTGCACAAAGGACGGCGTCCACGGGGTACGGAATGGACGCCGCCCTGAGTGCTCCTGCCGGTTGCGAGCGCTTCCCGGCGGGAACCCTGACCCTGGGCCACTGGCTGGGGGGCTGTGACCCGTTGGATGTAGGCACCTTAGGATTCGTCACCTGAACGCAAGCTGAACCGAATGGAGAACTGCCGTTCAGTTCCCGCTGCTTGCAGAAGGCCGTTAAGTTAGTAATAATTATTTACTAAACCGCACGGGGAGAGCGGTACGAAGAGGGAGGAGATATGACGCCGGAAGAAGAAACCGGGCCGAGCAGGGGCCGGCTGATCGCCTATGGGCAGATCGTTATCCCGCTGGCTGTGATCGGTTTGCCGGTCGCGATCTATATCCCGCCCTTCTACTCGCAGACATTGGGGATCGATCTCGCCATGGTCGGGTTCATTCTCATGCTGGCGCGGCTGAGTGATGTGGTGACGGACCCGTTGATCGGCCGTCTCTCCGACAGGACGCGCTCTCGCTGGGGCCGCCGCCGTCCATGGATTCTAGCCGGGGTGCCGGTGATGATGGTCTCCGCGGTCATGCTGTTCGCTCCCATGGGCGCTGTCTCGTCCGGCTATCTTCTCTTGTGGATCTGCGCGATCTATTTCGGCTTCACCCTCATCACAATTCCCTATGGCGCATGGGGCGCAGAACTCGCAACGGAGTACCATGCGCGCAACCGCATCACCGGCAGCCGGGAAATCTTTCTGCTGGCGGGACTCCTGATCGCGATCACGCTGCCGATCATCGGCGCTTTCATGGCGGGAGAGCAGGACGGCGCGGCGTCGAAAGCCGCCATGGCGCCGCTCGCATGGTTCACCGTGCTGCTGCTTCCGGTCTGCACCTTCGTGCTTTTCCGGTTCGTGCCGGAACCGACGCCGCATGAATACAAACACGTGCCGTTCGCCAGCGGCGTGCGCAAGGCGCTCAAGAACGGCCCCTTCCGGCTGATCCTGGTTACCTCGAGCCTTGGCGCGCTGGCCGGCTCCATCAATGCCGGTGTTGCGATCCTGTTCTACGAACACATGGCCGGGATCGGTAAAGCCGGAACCATCCTCATTTTTGTGCTTTTCGCCGCGGGCGTCGCGGGGTCCCCTTTCTGGGTAACGCTGGGCGGGCGCATCGGCAAGCACATGGCCATCGTTGTGGCGGGGGCCATCTCCATGGCCGCCTTCGCCTGTGTGCCCGTCGTCATCTACTGGGTGAAGCCGCAAGCGCCGGAGCTTGTTTTCTGGTGCCTGCTCGGCATCACGCTGCTGCAAGGGATCACGATCGGCGCCGCACCGATCATGGGCGCATCGATCATGGCCGATGTCGTCGATCTCGACACGCTGCGCAATGGCGAACAGCGCACGGCCTTTCTCTTTTCCTTCATGTCGATGGTGCGGAAAATCTTCGAGGCGGTGGGCGTTGGGATCGCATTGCCGGTCATTTCATGGGCGGGGTTCAATCCGCAGTCCGACCACAATTCATCAACGGCCCTTTTTGCGCTGCTGGCCATGTATTGTCTGGTGCCGCTGGTGCTTTGGCTTGCCTCGATCCTGGTAATCTCACGCTATCCGATTACCAGGGAACGGCAGGTCCGGTTGAGGACCGCACTGGAAAAGAAGCTCGCAAGACAGGCCGCGAAGGGGTAGGGCGCGGGAGGTCAGCCCGCGTCCTGAAGGGCAAACGCCTCAGACAGAAGCTCGTATGAGCGCAGGCGGTCCTTCTGGTCATAGGTGATGGTGAGGATCACGAAATCGTCCACGCCATATTCCTCGCCCATCTGCAGCAGCTTTGCACGGACCTGTTCCGGCGATCCGGTGATTCCGCGCTGTTTGATGCCTTCCAGCATCAGCTTGTCATCTTCCGTATACGGATAGGAAAGTGCCTCGTCGATGGAGGGGAAGGCGCCCGCCCGGTTCTGCAGCAGATGCATCACCCAGAGATTGCGCGAAGAGGCGATGCGCTGGGCTTCTTCTTCCGTATCGCCCACGGTGACGGAGACGCCGATGGAGGCATGCGGGGAAGAAAGGTGACGCGACGGACGAAACGCTTTCCGGTAGAGGTCTATCGGTCCCGTCCCTGCGTCCTGATTGATGAAATGGGCAAAACTGTAGGCCATGCCGAACTGCGCCGCGATGGCCGCGCCGTCGCCGCCCGAGCCGAGCATCCAGAGCTCCGGCATGCCGGGGCCGCGCGGCGAGGCATGAATGCCGAGATAGGGGTGCTCTGAGGGAAAGCCGCCATTCTCGCCGGCCAGCCCGTTGGAATCCTCCAGAAACTGGATCAGCAGTTCCACCTGCTGCGGAAAGACGCTGATGTCATAGGCCTGCGGACCCGGCTGCAAGGCGCGTGTGGTGCGCATATCCCCGCCCGGTGCGCGGCCCATGCCGAGGTCGATACGACCGGGATAGAGCGTTTCCAGAAGGCGGAAGCACTCGGCGACTTTCAGCGGGCTGTAATGCGGCAGCATCACGCCCGCCGACCCGACACGGATACGGGACGTTTCTGCCGCGATACGAGCGATCAGCACTTCCGGCGCGGAGCCGGCGAAGGACTTCGTATTGTGATGTTCGGCCATCCAGTAGCGCGCATAGCCGAGCTTGTCGGCATGTTTCGCCAGTTCGATCGTATTGGCGAGGGCTTCCGCGGCGTTGCCGCCTTTGCGGATCGGGGATTGATCGAGAACGCTCAGGCTGACCATGTTTCCTCCACCGGGTCGTAGCGACCCCTCATATAGGTTTCTTTCTGAGCTTTTTCACGATCCCGCTGAAATTAAGCAGGGGCAGTTCCCGCAAATCGCCGTCGACTTCCTTGCGCGTGAAAACCTGTCCACGCAGAAACACCATGCTGCCGGTATTCTGCACGATGTCGCCGCGCGCCTCGATGAAGTCGCCGGCCGTGGCGGCGGCGGTGAATTCCGCATTGAAGGAGACGGTAACGGCGGGACCGTTCAGTGCCGCTTCGCCGATCGCGAAAAGCGAGAAATCGGCGAAAGTCATCAGCAGACCGCCATGCAGGAAGCCGCCGCCATTGCAGTGCTTTTCCGTCGCCTCGAAAGCGCAGGCGACCTCGCCGTTCTCGGTCTTGCGGAAATAGAACGGCCCTGCATGATCCTCGAACGGATCATGGCCGTCCCATGTCTGGTATCCGGCGAGCCGGTTTGGATTTACATTCATGAGATGAACAATTGTCCGGAGTTTGTGATATCGATGGAGGGGCTTTTATCAGGAAGTATAGCCTTCCAGAAGTCCTCGAGGCGGAAGAGCGGTATCCGGGTAATTTGAGTATGGCTGACTACGATCCTGACAAATTCACGAAAGAAGCGGGACAGGACGGCGCGAGGCTAATCGGTCTCAAGTCGCTGAAGGATCCTGTCGTGCTGTCGGTCTTCGACTATTGGAAAGAGAAGCGGGGAGACCGGTCGATGCCGAGCCCCGACGATCTTCGGCCGTCCGAGTTCGCGCGTTTCCTGTCTCACCTCCAGATCGTTGAAGTTCATTGGGAGCCGGAATTCGATCTCACCTATCGCATCCTGGGCGAGGATATCGCCGAGGTGCATGGCGGTCCCTTTCGAGGGCTGAAGGTACGCGCGCTGAACGAGACGAATCCGGGTCTGGGATCGATGATGTTCGAGCTTTTTCGTGCCGTGGCGGAACACAAACGTCCCTATGCGGCGGGCGGTGTGCTGAACAGCCGGTCGGGCGCAAAGGTCCCGTTCGAGGGGCTCTACATGCCGCTGTCCTATGACGACACAAGGACGGACCGGATATTCTGCTGCTCATCCTATGCCCTGACCGAACGAAGCATCTTTTCCGGCAACTGAATCCGTTTTCCGCACGCAGTTCTCAACACTTTCTTAGCGCATTTGCTAGAGAATTACCCTGCGGCATCCGGTCGAAATGCACCGAAGGTCTGGCGGGCTAAAAATGGCAGCGGCAATTGAACAGCGCGAAGTCGGACAAAGCGAACTCGAACGGGTTCACGGCGTCTCGTTCATTCGGCTCCGTGAGCTGAAAGAACCGGTCTGTCTCGAGATGCTCTCCTACTGGAAAGCCAAGCGCGGCGACCGCCCCATGCCGAGCCCCGACGATCTGAGGCCTGCCGAGTTCGCCCGCCTCATGCCCTACCTGC
>CAYSVF010000268.1:0-4301 GCA_964434415.1 uncultured Parvibaculum sp. | reverse complement strand
GCATGGACGGCGCGGCCGACTTCGCGGGGCGACGAGCCCGGCGCGCGAATGACCAGCGTGTCCTCATGCCGGGCGGAGGCTGCGAGCGAGCGCAACGGGCGTCCGCGCCGGACATCGAAACTCCACTCCACATGCGCTTCATCGGCAATGCGCGAAAGGACGCGGCGGGCGCTTTCGGCCTGGGCGCGCATGGCGCGCAACATGCGGTCGGTGTCCACGGGACTCACCTGCCCGGAAAAGGAAATCTCGCGCGCAAAAGGAAGCCCGGCAAGATTGAGCAGATCCTCGTCTTCCACGAAAACGCCGCTCAGCCGCGCATCGACCGAGGCGGCGAGCCGGGCGGCGAGCGACAGCGTCTCGCGCGCCACGATCGACGTATCGAGGCCGATCACGATACGCGGCTTCTCCGCCTGCCCTTTGCCGGGTGCGGGCGGGGTGCCGGCAGTCCTGTCCTTTGCGCCGCTATCGTCCATGGCGTTCTCCACGGCCATCGCTCAGGGCTTCCTGTCGCCATTGCCGTCGATGCCTTCGCTGGCAAAGCGGCGCTGGTTCTCTGCAAAGGCGGCCAGGCGTTCCTCGGTGCGGGCGAAGATCGTGCCTTTCGGAAACCGGCCGTCCTCGCCGCGCGCTCCCGCCGGGGCGCCCATCAGAAGTTCTACGCCCTCTTCGATATGCTCGACAGGATAAATCGCAAACATGCCACGCTCGACCGCGTCCACCACATCCTGGCGCAACATGAGATGCTTCACATTGGCGGCGGGGATGAGCACGCCCTGATCGCCGGTCAGACCGCGCCGCATGCAGATGTCGAAGAAGCCTTCGATCTTGTCGTTGACGCCGCCGATCGCCTGCACTTCGCCCAGTTGGTTCACCGAGCCCGTCACCGCGAAGCCCTGCGAAATGGGCGCCTCGGCCAGCGCGGAAATCAGCGCATAGAGTTCGGCGGAGGAGGCGCTGTCGCCGTCTACCCCGCCATAGGATTGCTCGAAAACGATGCTGGCGCTCATGGAAAGCGGCACCGCGGGCAGGAAGCGACCGGAAATATAGCCCGACAGAATAAGCACGCCCTTGGAATGGATCGGGCCGCCCAGATGTACCTCGCGCTCGATGTCCACCACGCGCGACGCGCCAAGCCCCATGCGCACACGCGCGGTAATGCGGCTCGGGCGGCCGAAGGTGACGCTGCCCATGGAGAGGATCGACAGACCATTCACCTGGCCTATCGCCTCGCCCTCCGTTTCGATGATCACGATCTCGCGGGTGATCATTTCCAGCGA
Source organism: uncultured Parvibaculum sp. (assembly GCA_964434415.1). Taxonomy (GTDB): domain Bacteria; phylum Pseudomonadota; class Alphaproteobacteria; order Parvibaculales; family Parvibaculaceae; genus Parvibaculum. The sequence continues at coordinate 3,024 of CAYSVF010000268.1, read as the reverse complement.
GCGCTCGCGCATCCTGTCGGCGCGGCCGATCTGCGCTTCCACCGCGGCGTCGATATGGTTTGCCGACAGCACCGATGCGCCTTCTTCGCGCGCCAGATAATCGGCCTCGCGCATCAGGTCGGCAATCGGACGCATGACGGTGCTCAGTTTTTCCGCATCCTCTACGATGCGAGAGGAGCGTTCGATCATTCGTCCGACGGCGGAGCGGTCGAGCGGCAAGAGCTCTTCGGCCTTCGCGGCGGCGGCAAGATGGCGCGCATAAAGAAGATCGTTGTCGTCGCCCCGGTCGATCTCGTCCTCGAAATCGGCGGCCACCTTGAACAGCTCCGCGAATTCGGGATCGGCATTGGAGAGCATGTAATAGAGATAGCGGTCGCCGAGCAGAATGACCTTGAGGTCGAGCGGGATCGGATCGGGTTCGAGCGTCACCGTGCTGATGAGGCTCATGAACTCACCGGGGGATTCGATCAGCACCTTGTGCCGGCGCAGTGCGCGTTTCAGCGCTTCCCAGGCCAGCGGTTCGCGCAGCAGCTTCAGTGCGTCGATCAGCAGATAGCCGCCATTGGCGCGGTGGAGCGAACCGCCCTTGACCAGCATGAAGTCGGTCACCAGCGCGCCCATTTGCGGCATGTGCTCGACACGGCCGACAAGATTGGCAAGCGTCGGATGGTCCTCATAGACGACCGGGGCGCCGCCGCCGATGATCTTCTTTTCGTCACGGTCTTCCGGCGACAGGGGGACGGGCATGTCGCCGCCCTCCTCATCGCCGTCGGTATTGCTGACCAGCACATTGACCTGATAGCGGCGGAAGGGATCGCCGCCGCCGAAGTTCGAACTCTGGCCCTGCGACATGGCCTGCAACGCCGCCATGAGCTGTTGCTGCTGGGGCTGCTCGTCGCCGCCTGCGAAGATGCCGAAATTATCGACGATATCCTGCGCCACGTCGTCGAGCCACGAGACCACGGCGGGCACGCCCTGGAACATGGAGCGGATCGGTTCCATGGCGCGCGCCACGGCGCGTTCGGCCACTTCCTCGTTCAACTCGCGCACGCGGGCGTGATGTTCCTTCTGCCAGCCGGGAATATGTTCCAGCGTTTCGGCGAGTTCCTCCTGCAGGGCCTGAATGATCTTCTCGATGCGCTTGCGCTCGTCATCGGGCAGCTTGTTGAACTCTTCGGGCTTCACCACTTCACCGTCACGCATCGGCGCCAGCGCAAATCCCTGCGGCGTGCGCAACAACGCAATGCCCTGCGCCTCTGCCTTTTCGCGCAATTCCTCGAAGGCGCGTTCCTGGCGCTCCTGCAATTCCTCGTCGATGGTCTGGCGGCGGTTCTGGTACTCCTCGCTTTCCACGATGGAGGGAACCGTTACTTTCAGATCGTCGACGAGCTGGTCCATCGCCTCGCTGAGGCGCGGCCCCTGCCCCGCGGCGAGTTCCAGCGCGACGGGCTTGTTGGGCGTGTTGAAATTATTCACATAGACCCAGTCGGACGGGGCCTTCTGGCTGGACACGATCCCTTTCAGGTAGCGCAGCACCATTTCATGCTTGCCCGCGCCGTCCGGGCCCAGCACGAAAAGATTGTAGCCATAGCGGCGAATGCCGGTGCCGAATTTCAGCGCCTCCAGCACGCGCTCCTGACCGACCAGCGTATCGGGCTCGTCCAGTTCGTCCGTGGTCGTGAAATCGAATTGCGTCGTATCGCAGGCGCGGTACAGCAGTTCGGAAGGAACAGGATCGACTGACATAGGCCCCCTTGCGTGTTTGGCGTCTTTTTCTTCTTTGCGTCCCGCTCTTGCGAACAGTCTAAAACCCGTACCCGCCATTACCCAACCGCAAAATCCATTCGTTCAACCACCCGGCGGCGCCCGCCGGCTCTCTCAGCGCAACTGGAACAGTTCCTGATGGAACGCATCGGGAGAAAGGCCCGACGCCAGAAGATCCTTGCGCAAGGCATGACCGAAACCGGCCGGCCCGCAGAACCAGATCCCGGCCTCTTCCCATTCCGGCACGGCCTTCTTGATGCGCTCCGCACTCAACATACCGTCTTTCGCGTCTACCAGCAGATGCAGCCTCACATGAGCGGCTTGCGCATCGGCCTTCAATTTTTCGATCGCCGCTTCTTCATAGTCGGCGGTGGTGTGAAAAAGGTCGATCACCTTTTGCTCCGGCTTTATCGCCAGTTCCTTCATCCGGGCGACAAAGGGTGTAATGCCGATACCCGCTCCGACCCATATCTGGCGTTGATTCCGGTCAAGAAAGGTGAAACAGCCATAAGGTCCTTCCACCTTGACCTCGTCGCCGACCTTCAGCCGCTCGCGCAGTCTCGCCGTATGATCGCCCAGCGCCTTGGTGATGAAGACGATATGGCCGTCGCCTTCCCATGAGGATGCAATGGTATAGGGATGCGCGCCCTCCTTGCGGTCTGAGGTTACGAAGGCGAACTGCCCTGCCTGATGGCCGTCCCAGCCATCCTCCAGCTTGATCGCCGTTTCGAGCACGCGCAGCTCCGGATAGTAGATCAGGGACTCGATCCTGCCCTTCACCTTGCGACCGGCCCCGATGAGACCGACAAGCGACATCACGGCAGCCACCGTGCCGCCCGCCATCAAAAGCCCCGTCACGATGCCGACGGGCTGCGTCCAGAAGGCGAACTTCATCAGCACGACCGAATGCGCCACCAGCACAAGAAAGACGATGGCCAGCAGCTTATGGAGCTTCGCGAAGTGGTGATAGGGAATGCTTTTGACGAGCGCGACGACGATCAGCAATGCGGCCGCATAGAAAGCCCATTCGCCGACCGACTCAGCCAGATGACGCTGGCTGCGGAAAAACGCTTCCACCGCGCCAAGCGTTTCCGCCGATGCTTGCCGGTTGCGTTCGGGCCGCGCCAGCCAGCCCCAGCCGACCATCCATTTCGCACCCTTCGCCCAAAACCAGTGAATGACGGCAAAGGAAAGACCGCCAATGCCCAGCCATTTATGCAGCCGGTACATCTTGTCGAGCCCGTGCAAGGGCGCTTCGAC
>CAYSVF010000267.1:0-4306 GCA_964434415.1 uncultured Parvibaculum sp. | reverse complement strand
TCCATCGACGATCTTGCCGCGCTGAAACCGGCCGCGGTGGTGCTGGCGGTGAAGCCGCAGGCCATGCCGGATGTGCTGCCGGCGCTTCGGCCGCTCGTTGCGCCGGAAACGCTGTTCGTTTCCATCGCCGCGGGGATGGGGGCGGACAGGCTGGACGAATTGCTGGGCGGAGGCGCGGCGATCGTGCGGGCCATGCCCAACACGCCTGCGTCCGTGGGGCGCGGCATCACCGGCGGTTTCGCCAATGCGCGTGTGACCCAGGATCAGAAGAAGCTGGCCGATGCGCTTCTGGCGGCAGTCGGCGAGGCGGTCTGGATCGAGGACGAGGCGCTGATGGACGCCGTCACCGCGATTTCAGGCAGCGGTCCGGCCTATGTGTTCCATCTGGTCGAGGCGATGGCCGCCGCGGGCGTGTCGCTGGGTCTGCCGGAGGAAACCGCCATGCGGCTCGCGCGCGCCACGGTGAGCGGGGCGGGCGAGATGCTCCATCGCTCCGATCTCGATGCGGGCACGCTGCGCAAGAACGTCACCTCGCCGGGCGGCACGACCGCCGCTGCGCTCGACGTGCTGATGGGCGGCGAGGCGCTGAGCGAGCTGATGAAGAAAGCCGCTCTGGCTGCGCGCGACCGGGGCCGCGAGCTCGGCAAATAATCCTCCCGGCTCGTTTTCGGTCCGCTTCCCGACTATCCTCCTTCCCGGAACGAACAGGAGAGGCGTCATGGCGCGTAAATTGACCCCGGAAGAAAAGATCGTGAATGCGGCGCTCCGGCTTGCCGGGAAGCGCGGCTGGGCGGATCTGTCGCTCGCCGACATCTCGAAGGAAGCGAAACTCGGCCTGGGCGAGCTGTCCGCTCTGTATTCCTCCAAGACGCAGATCCTCGCGGCCTATGCGCAGCGCATCGATGCGCAGGTGCTGGAGATGGCGGATGAGGAAGGGCTGGAGGACGAGCCCGTCCGCGACCGGCTTTTCGACGTCATCATGCTGCGCTTCGACGCCATGGCGAAGGACAAGCCGGCGCTGCAGCGCATTACCAGGGATCTGGAGCGCGATCCGGTGGCGGCGCTTGCGCTCATGCCCTCCACGCTCCAGTCCATGGGGTGGATGCTGGAGGCGGCGGGGATCGACAGTTCGGGCTGGCGCGGGCTTATCCGCGTGCGGGGCCTCGCGCTTTTCTGGTCGCGCATTCTGAAAGTCTGGTTCGACGACGATGAGGACCAGGCGCGCACCATGGCCGCGCTCGACAAGCGGCTGCGGCAGGGCGAGGAATGGTTTGCGCGCGCGCAGAGTTTCATGTCGAAGCGCCAGCGTTCCGCCTCGCCGAACGACAAGACCGATGACGACGTGAAAGACGCGGCATGAGCGGGGACAAGGCGGCGGAGATTTCCTTCGACGATTTTCTGAAAGTCGATATCCGCATCGGCACGGTGGTGGAGGCGGAGCCTTTTCCCGAGGCGCGCAAGCCCGCCATCAAGCTTCGTATCGATTTCGGCGCCGATATCGGCGTGAAAAAGAGTTCCGCGCAGATCACCGATCGCTACGCGCCGGAGACGCTTGTCGGGCGGCAGGTGATGGCGGTGGTGAATTTCCCGCCGCGTCAGATCGGTCCCTTCATGTCGGAAGTGCTGACGCTCGGCTTTCCCGATGAGGACGGAAAGATCGTGCTGGCGGGCGTCGACGGCAAATTGCCGGACGGGGCGCGGCTCGCCTGATCCCTTTCAGAAATGAAACACCCGGCAGGAGATGATCCTGCCGTCGCGCCATTCCATAGCTTCCATCACGCGCATGGGGTTTGCGTCATTGCCGTTCAGGATGCGCCAATATTCCACGGCGGCGCGGCCCGTCTCGTCATCGCCCTCCGCGATAACGTTGAAAATGTCGGCGCGGAAACTCTTCAGCGTATTGGCCGAGGCGGTCGCATATTCGAACACTTCTTCCGGTCCGTGCAGCGTCGCGTCTTCCTTGCCCAGTCTCTCCCGCACCACGCCGCTCATATGCGTGCCGTCCGGCGCATAAAGCGCGGCGACGGCTTGCGGGTCGAGCGCCTGCCAGGCGGCCTGCCATTTCTGCACCATGAGGGGGAGCGTGCTCATATCGGAACCTCCACGATGGCGCGCAAGCCGCCCGCGGGGCTGCGCGAGAGCGTGATGTCGCCGCCATGGCCGCGCGCGATGTCGCGGGCGATGGCGAGGCCGAGGCCGGAGCCGCCTTCGTCGAGATTGCGGCTGTCGTCCAGCCGGTAGAACGGACGGAACACTTCCTCGAGCTGGTCGTCGGGCAGGCCCGGTCCGTCATCGTCCACCACGATTTCGATATCGGCGCCCGGATCGCTCATATCGCGAAAGCCGGTAATCCAGACATTGTCGCCATATTTGCAGGCATTGCCGACGAGATTGGCGAGGCAGCGCTTGAAGGCGCTTCGGCGCAGCGGCACACGCAGATCGCCCTGAACAGTGACGGTGACGTTGCAGCCCTTGCGCTGCCAGTCATTGCAGGTCTCGCGCAGCAATTCGCCGAGGTCGGTTTCCTCCGTCGCCTCGCCGCGATGGCCGCGCGCGAACTCCAGATAGTCGTCCAGCATGCGCTGCATCTCGTCGATGTCCCTGCGCATTTCCTGGACCTGCGGATCGTCGCCCATCATGGCGAGTTCGAGGCGCATGCGGGTGAGCGGCGTTCTCAGATCGTGGCTCACGCCCGCCAGCATGGCGGTGCGCTGGGCAATCTGGCGTTCGATACGGTTGCGCATGTCGAGAAAGGCTTCCGCGGCGCGGCGGACTTCCGAGGCGCCGCGGGGGCGGAAACTCGGCACGTCGCGCCCCATGCCGAACCCTTCCGCGGCTTCGGCGAGGCGTTCGATGGGGCGGATCTGGTTTCTCAGGAACAGGATCGCGACCACCACCAGCACGAAGGAGGTGCCGACCATCCAGACGAGGAAGATATGGGAGTTGGTCGCGTAGACATGGCTCGCCGGCGACAGCGTCCGCATGACGCCGCCATTATAGGCGACGCGGATGTCGATATAGTCGGTGTATCGGCTGGTATCGATCCAGAAGGGACGCTGCACCTTTTCGCGCAGATTGGCGCTCAGCGAACTTTCCAGCAGGCCGCCCGAGGATGCCGGCCTGTCGGGCAGTTTCTCGCCCGGCAGGAAGGCGACCGACAGCGTCAGCGTCTCGCGCGCTTCCTTGGACAGCGTCTCGGCGCGTTCCTTTGTCGGGTCGCGTTCATACTCGTCCAGCAGCAGGGCGATCTCGGAAACGGCGCTGGCCGAAAGCCGTTCGGTGACGAGTTGCCAGTGCCGTTCCAGAAACATGTAGGTCACGACGATCTGCAAGAGCACCATCGGCGCGACGATGATGATGAGCGAGCGGCCGTAAAGGCCTCGCGGCAGCATGTTCTTGATGAAACGGGTCATCGACACTCTATTCGCTCCGCTTCTTCTGTGCGCATCAATCCGGCATCAGCACGTAGCCTTCGCCACGCACGGTCTGCAGGTAAAGCGGATTGCGGGGATCGTCCTCGACCTTGCGGCGAAGCCGGTTGATCTGGACGTCAATGGAGCGTTCCGCCGCTTCGTTCTCGCAAAGATCGAGGCGGGAAATCGTCTGGCCGGGATGGGCGGCGAAGATGCGCAGGAGCTGTACTTCGCGCGTCGTCAGCCGGACGAGCTGTCCGTCGCGGCGCAGTTCGCCGCGCTGGGGATTGAATTCGCAATCGCCGAATGTCAGCGCACCGGAGGCCGTCTCGCCCCGCGCGGAGCGGGTCCGGCGGAGAATGGTTCCGACGCGCAGCAGCAATTCGCGCGGTTCGAAGGGTTTGGCGAGATAGTCGTCCACGCCGCGCTCCAGCCCGTCGATCCGGTCGCTCGCATCGCCGCGCGCGGTCAGCATCAGGATCGGCACGTTGGAGGTGCGCCGGACGGATGTGGCGAAGTCGAACCCGTTTTCGCCGGGCATCATCACGTCGAGGACGATCAGGTCGAAGGCAAGCCCTTCGAGCCTTGCCCGCGCTTCGCCTGCATGTTCGGCCACCGTGACGCGATAGCCGTTTTCGCTCAGAAAGCGTTTCAGCAATTCGCGGATGCGCCGGTCGTCATCCACGATGAGCACATGCGGCGCGTCGTCGCCCGGCAGGGGGGCAGGGGCGGTATCGGGCTCTCCGGCGGCGCTCATGGCTTGCGTCCTTTCGGGCGGTCCCGTCCGTCGGCAAGGCGGTCTTCCACCTCCGCGCGGTTTTCCTTGTTCAGCAGCGCCAGCATCACCTTGCGCCAGGCGTCCTCGGCATTGCCGCCGGTTTCGGCATTCGCTT
>CAYSVF010000266.1:3037-4320 GCA_964434415.1 uncultured Parvibaculum sp. | reverse complement strand
ATGGAGAGGCCGAAGGGAAGCAAGGCTTGCGTCTCGGCGCGCGCATTCTCTTCATTCCAGATATAGCGCTGGGTGATGTCCCACCCCGTGCCGCCATATTCCACCGGCCAGTGCGGCGCCACCCAGCCCTTTTTGTGGAGAATGCGGTGCCAGGTGAGAATCTCATCCTTGGTCATCTCGCCCCGTGTCTTCTTGCGAAGCTCCGCCGGGTAGTTGTTCGCGATGAATTCGCGCACTTCGTCGCGAAATGCGAGTTCGTCGGGGGAAAAACTCATATCCATAGGACTGGCCTCCGCAAGGTCGGTCCGCGTCCCGCCATCCGGCGGGAGGCCCCGGCCTCTTCCTGTGATGCTAAAGAGCGACCGCGACCCCGCAAAGGCAGGGATCGCCACGGCCTCTCGTTTTTGGCGAGGATAATAGAGCCAACGCTTCCCGTTGCAAGAGCGGTGAATGACGCGCCGCCGCCCATAGATGAACAAGCCTCGAACAGGGATGGACAGTCCGCACCGCCGCCGGGGCTGAGCTAGATCGATTTCAGGAAGGCGATCAGCGCCTCGCGATCCGCCTGCGACAGGCGGCGGAACCGTTCTTTCGACGCCTCGGCCTCGCCGCCATGCCAGAGGATCGCCTCGGCAAAGCCGTCGGCCCGGCCGTCATGGAGCAGCCTGAGATGTCCGTTCACCACCGGCACGAGACCCAGGCCCCAGAGCGGCGGCGTCCGCCATTCGGTTCCCGTTGCCTTCACATCGGGCCGGTTGTCTGCCAGTTCCGGGCCCATATCGTGCAGCAGCAGGTCGGTATAGGCGTGGAAGGTCTGGTCATTGAGAACGTCCAGCGCCGAGTTCTTGCCGGTGGTCATGGAGGGGCGATGGCAGGCGGCGCAGCCGATATCTGCGAAAATCCTGCTGCCCTTCATCACATCGGGCGCCTTCGGGTTGCGCCGCACGGGCACTGCGAGGACACGCGTGTAATGCGTCAGCTTCCGGAGAAATTCTTCCGACAGGTCGGGATGGTCGCCTTTCGGCGCTTCGGCACAGGCGGTCTGCGCGGGAGGACAATTCTCGTCGGGGTGTACGGGGCTGGTGATGCCGAGATCGCCAGCCGCCGCGCCGGAATTCTGCGCACGCAGCGTGGGCTGGTTCGCCTTCCAGCCGAACCGGCCGATCAGCATTTCCCCGGTTTCGGGGTCGGGCTGATAATTCGCACGGCCGGATATGCCGTCGCCATCCTCGTCATCGGGATCGGCCCAGGCGAGAATTTCCTTTTCGGGCACGGCTTCAAGA
>CAYSVF010000266.1:0-3027 GCA_964434415.1 uncultured Parvibaculum sp. | reverse complement strand
GCCGACGCCATACACTTCGGAGGCAACACGCGGCGAGATGCGGACATCATCGCCCAGGGGCCCGAAATTCAGGTCGGTCAGCTCAAAGACGGGCTTCGTCAAACTGTAGGACGTGCCGTCGGCATATTCGCCCTTTTTCGTTTCCCAGTGAAACGCGACGCGGCCTTCCGCGGGAATGCCATGATTGGCGCGGTCGTTGAACTGATCGCCATACTGAGGCAACGGGTTGCCCTGCCCGTCCGAAATACGGATCAGCATGGAATCGAGCTGTTTCTCGTCATTGAGCGGCGGGCGCCCCCGCCCGTCCCGCGTGTGACAGCCGGAACAGGAAACGCGGTTGAACGTCGGGCCCAGCCCGTCGAATTTCGTCACCGACCCCGGCGCAACGGCCCAGTTGGTGTTGAAGAGACGGTTGCCGAAAAAGAAATCTCGGCGCTGCTGAAAGGTGAGCCCCGGCGCACTTTGAGCGAACGCGTTGCTGTTGGTCAGCCGCGTGGACAAGGCGGCACCCGGCAGCGCGTCGGGCGATGGCATTTCGACGTGCTTTACAGCCGGCTCCGCCGCGGCGGCCGTCTCGAGCCCATGGCCAGAGACGGACACAGCTAGAACCGCACCGACGAGGATCAGGCTGGCGACCGCAACACCGCCTATCAGTGCAACTCTTCGCTCCAACGTCGCTCTCACAACATACTTTCCCGTTTCGCCACCTTTACGACGGCGGCCTACGACTATTCGGTTGCGACGGCGATCTTCACGCCAAGCGCCTTGCCGACTTCAACGAGCATTTTGCCCTGATCCACCAGATCGGTGACGGCCTGCTCCATCTTCTTGCGCCCCGCGCTGCCTTCGGGGCTTGCCAGCACCTGATCGACAGGATGGGGCATGGCGGCGATGGTGGCGGAGGTCTTTTCGATCTGCGCCGTCACCTTCTTTTCCAGTTCGGGATCGACGCGCGCGACGAGATCCTGAATGCCGGCGAATTCCTTGTCGCCCATTTCGCCGAACCAGATATTGGCGATGCCCTTCTGGTCGTAGAGGAAATCGTTATGCGTGTTGTCGGAGAAGCAGGAATGCTCGTCTTCCTGATCGCCGGAATCGAGCGCGACGGCCAGACGCTCCGACGCCATTTCGAAACCGGAGAGCGTCGCCATGCCGGTGAGGATCCGACCCAGTGCTTCCTTTTGCGGCAGCTTCAGGAAGTCCGTCGCATAGGCGTTGGGGTTGTCCATGTTCCAGCTCATAGCGAGCCAGGAGAGATCCTTCACCAGCATCTGCGTCACGGTCTTGAGATAGAGGCGGCGGCGGTCGTTGAACTTGTCGCCGGGCGTGTAATCGCTTGCCGGACGCGCGCCGGGACCGTCATCGTTGAAATCCTGTCCCCAGAGCAAGAACTCGATGGCGTGCCAGCCGGTGGTCACATCAGCCTCGTCCTCGGTCTGATCGTGGCCGAGAATCGTCTTGTCGTTAATCGGGATCGAGGTGTCGTGGATGATGCCCGCATCCGCATCGCCCTTCACATAGTCGATATACGCCTCGTTGAGCGGCCAGGCATTGATATGCGGCTCCGGGCCCTCTTCGCCCGTTTCCTCGTCCGCGAAATCGATGGGGCCCTCATAGAAGCGGAAGGCCTCGGTCACGAGATAGGCGGGACGCGCGTCGATCCACGCCTTGCGGGCCCGGGCGAGGTTTTCTTCCGTCGGCTTGTCGAGGAACTCGTTGATGACGCCGCGCATCTTCTTCGCGTCTTCGTAGGAGCGCTGATATGAGGCTTCGACGAGGCGGGCATAGCCGAGAATTTCAAGGGTCGCGCCGTAGGAACTGCCGCCATCCATCGCAAACTGCGCCGGGATGGCTCCCGCGCCGGACGCAAGCGCCGGCTGGGCCGGGAGGGCCACAGCGCCGCCCGCCAGCAGGAGCGAGAGAGCGATAACGCCGCGACGGCTTTTGATGCTGGTGGACATGAAAACGGCCCTTCCCTTTTGCCTGACTACCCATTAGCGGCTATCGTCACCGCCCTTATTGCGAGTGATTATTAGACGCAGGATCGGGGGTCAAGGGAAAATGCGAACCGCTCTCAAGTCAGATCGTCGCGATACCGGCCTGCTCGGCCTCGGCCATGCCGTTGAGGATCGCCGCTGCCGAGCGCAGCAGCCCTATGCCGGAGGCCGCCGCCGTGCCGTCATCCAGCGTTATGCCGGTACGGGCAAGCGGCTCCTTGCCGAGCTCCGCGAGGAGACGGTCATGGGCGGGTGTGGCGCTCGCGGAGGCGGCGAGGCAGTGATCGGTCATCCCCGGCGCCAGGCGCTCCAGCACCAGAGCCGCCACGCCGGAGACGAAGCCATCCAGCAAGACGGGGATGCGCTGATAACGCGAGGCGATGATCGCGCCTGCGATGGCCGCGAGTTCGCGCCCGCCCATCCGCCGCAACACCTCCAGCGGATCGGACGGGATGGCGGCGTGATGCGCCAATACGGCATCGACCAGCACGATCTGGCGGGCAGCAAGCGCCCCTTCCCCGTCGATCCAGTCGCGTCCGTTGCCGCCTGCAAGCTTCGCAGCAATGGCGGCAGCGGGGACGCGCCCGCCGACGCCCAGCGCGCCGACGCAGAGAAGATCCGTTCCGCCTGCGATCGCTTCCATGCCGAATGCCATGGTGGCAGCGCAGGCATCTTCTTCCAGCGCATCGGCTTGCGTGATGTCGGGAGTCGGCAAATCGAGCGCGAGATCGAACACTTTGAGACCCGCATCATATTGCAGGGCGATCTGGTTCACCGCCGCGCCACCGCCCGCGACGACTTCCATCATGGCCTGGGTCGCGCCGGGCGCGAAGTCGCTCGCTCCCTTGGCCGCCACGCCATGAGAGCCTGCGAAAATCGCGATCAGTGGACGGCGAAGCTGCGGCTCCTCCGCCGCCTGCCAGCCGGCGAGCCAGACCGCGAGGTCGCCGAGGCGGCCGAGCCCGCCCTCGCCCAGCGCCAGAGCCGCCAGACGCCGGCGCGCGAGATCGACAGCCTCGGCCTCCATGGG
>CAYSVF010000265.1:0-4337 GCA_964434415.1 uncultured Parvibaculum sp. | reverse complement strand
TAGCCGTCCTGCTTCGAAATCAGAAGATTTCGAACAGGCCGGCAGCGCCCATGCCGCCACCGATGCACATGGTGACCACGCCGTATTTCACGTTCTGGCCGGCGGCCTTGCGGCGCTGGCCTTCGAGAAGGATGTGGCCGGTGCAGCGGGCGCCGGTCATGCCGTAGGGATGGCCGATGGCGATGGAGCCGCCATTGACGTTGTACTTCTCGGGGTCGATGCCGAGCTTGTCGCGGCTGTAGAGGCACTGGCTGGCGAAAGCTTCGTTCAGCTCCCACAGGTCGATGTCGTCGACCTTGAGGCCCGCACGCTCCAGAAGGCGCGGCACGGCGAAGACCGGGCCGATGCCCATTTCTTCCGGCTCGCAACCGGCGACCGCGAAGCCACGGAACGCGCCGAGCGGCTTCAGGCCGCGCTTCTCGGCTTCCTTGCCTTCCATGATGACCACGGCGGCGGCGCCGTCGGAAAGCTGCGAGGCGTTACCGGCCGTCACATACTTGCCTTCCTTGATCTTCTGGCCGCCCTTGAAGACGGGCTTCAGGCCCTGGAGCGATTCCAGCGTGGTGCCCGGACGGTTGCACTCGTCGCGATCGACGAGGTAATCGACGATGGTCTCTTCGCCGGTTTCCTTGTTGACCTGCTTCATCTTGGTCTGCATCGGGACGATTTCGTCCTTGAAGATGCCGGTTTCCTGCGCCTTGGCGATACGCTGCTGGCTGCGCAGCGCGTATTCGTCCTGCGCCTCGCGGGAGATGCCATAGCGCTCGGCCACGATCTCGGCGGTCTCAAGCATCGACATCCAGAGCTCCGGCTTGGTCGCCATCAGGTGCTCTTCGGTGATGTGGTTGAGGTTCATGCCGCCAAGCTGCACGAGCGAGATCGACTCGACGCCCGAGCCGATGGCGACCGGCACGCCTTCATTGACCACACGGCCCGCGGCCATGGCAATGGTCTGGAGACCCGAGGAGCAGAAGCGGTTGACCGTGGTGCCGGAGGTGGTCACCGGGCAGCCGGCCCAGATGGCCGAGGTGCGCGCGACGTTCTGGCCCGTGGCACCTTCCGGCTGGCCGCAACCCATGATCACGTCTTCGACGTCGCCCGGCTCGATCCCTGCGCGCTCGATGGCGTGCTTGATGGCGTGACCGCCCATCGCGGCGCCATGGGTGATGTTGAAACCGCCGCGGCCGGACTTGGCCAGGCCGGTACGGGCGGTGGACACGATCACTGCTTCTCTGCTCATGGGGGCTCTCCCGAAAATCTGCTTCTGAATGAGGTGGGTATTCGAACTCGCAGGCGAAGGTCTTGGTGCCTTTTTCGAACCCGCCTTTTGGGGCCGCAACATAACGGGCCGGGCGGGGGCCGCAAAGCGGAATCTCCCCCGGACCGCGCCCGGGCGCTACGTCAGCCCGCCTGAAGCAGGCCCGGAGCAGGCATCGGGAAAACGGCCGAAACACGCGGCAGAGCGGCGGGTGTGCCCAAGAATCGCCCCAAAATTTCCCACCTTACGCCGGTTCACCCACTCTCCACGGCCACATTCGGGGCCCAGATTTGCAGCATCGAACAATTGGTTTCGCAGAAATGCACCGGCGTCGCCGCCGGGCGGATTCGCAAAAATGCGCCGGCACTTCCGCCGGGCAGGAAGGGGCGAGAGATGAAACGGATGCTGACGCTGACGGCCATTACGCTGACTGCCGCGACCATTGCCGCGGGGGCGACGACTATCGCCGCGACCGCTGCCCCGGCCTCCGGGTCCACCCCCGCCGCCGAGCAGGATCTGACGCGCAGCCCCGTGGAGGAGCGCGCGGTCGTCATCACCGCCATGGCGGCGACCGGCGGCTATTCGCCGGTGGTGCTCACCCAGAATGACGGGAAGCAGATCACCTATCCGATCTATTTCCGCAAGAACGGCGCCGCGCTGACCGACGAGGCCCGCCGCGCGATCGATGCGGCCGCCGACGAAATCGAGATGGGCGGGTTGCAGCAGATCACGGTTTCCGCCGCCGGGCTCGACGCCTCGGAACATGCGCCGCGCGAGCTCACCCGCAAGCGCCTGTTCTCCGTGGTGGACGAGCTTGAAAATGCGGGCGTGCCGACGCGCTGGATCGGCGTGGTCCAGCCCGGCCCGAGCAGCACGGCCCCTGGCGTCTGAAAGAGACCGCCCCACAAGTAACCGAACCGCACGACAATTCCGGTGTCCTGGTCTTGCCCCCCAGTTTGAAGGGGCACCGGAAGAAGAGGGCCCGGCCGCCCCCCCCGGAAAGGCCGGGCCCTTTTCACGTCCCTGGATTCAAATCCAAACATACAATCTGAATTCGTAAGTAATTATTCCTAATGATTCCAAATATTAAAACGTACAAATCTCAAAAACCAATTGTAATTCAAATATTTTATTACCACATATAAACAGTCGTCAAATTACTGATGGCAAATCAAGGAAAATATTATGTCCTCCAAGAATACGGCAGCGGCTGAAGCCGCCAAACCCATGCCCAAGACCGAAGCGCCTGCCACCGCGGCACCCGAGGCACCGAGCCCCGCCCCCGAAAAGCGCACCCCGGAAAACAAGCCGTCCTGAATGCAAGCCCAAGTGGAGGGGGCAACATCCCCCTCTTCCTATTCGCCCAGCGCCCTGGCGCCCTTATCCAGGCGGAGTTGCGTCGATGGAAGTTCCTCCCCCCAAGGCCAATACAGCGGCCGACCGACCTTTTCGAATGGCGAATTTCAGCGGGACTCTTTCCGCTGAGGAACGCGATCCGGAGACGGAGAGATGCGCGCCTTTCGGGCGTGACAAGATTTTCGGACAACACGTGGTTCTCAGCACGCTCAAAGAGATGCTCGACGATCCAATGGTGCGTCTCATTATGCGGGCAGACGGTGTTTCCGAGTGTGATTTAAGGCGAGCCTATACCGGGTCGAACAACATCGCCCCTGAAGAAAATTTCTCGATTTCCGCCGCCGAAAACGAGGGAATGCCCCCCATGGCGAGCTAAAGGAGAACAACCGTGTTTGGATTTCAAGGTGGAGAAAGCACCGACATTGTCGAGCGCAAGAGGGGTTACATGAAGGATGCCCAGAAAAAGTGGCGCTTCCTGACCAATTTCGATTGCTCGACGCTCAGAACCGAAGGGCAACTCGCCGCGATGGTGAAAACGCGCTCCGGGATTTCCGATGCGGATGCCAAACGCGATGTCGCGGGATGGATGCAGGGAAAGCAGTTCTAGCCGAAATATTCCTTTCCAAACCACCGATATCGAAAGCGATCGAAGCCCAGGACGACTTCCAGAACGACCATTCACTGGCACAGACATCATGCCGTTGAGCGCGATACGCCTTTCCGTTTGTCGGAGAGGCGTATATTGGCGTCCGCATCTTGTGCCCCGACTATCGAGAGGATAGACAAACGCCGTCTATCACCTTGAGTCCAGACCGCACCCAGTGAGCAGTTTCTCTTATCCTCCGAAAGACCCAGAGTTGGCCGGCGAGCCGATCCATGCGACAGGATATGGCGGCTTTACGGGGCCGATCCACCGGCAGCAGCGCCCGGACGGCGTGCGCTTTGCGATGCGCATCGCGCCGCATCACCTGAACGGTATCGACCGGATGCATGGCGGCATGACGATGTCGCTCGCCTCGCTGGTGATGGGCGAGGTGGCACGGGCCGAGGCGGCATCGCGCTCGCCGGCGGCGCGGGCGAAGACGCTTTCGTTCAATTGCGATTTCGTAAGCGCGGGCGAACTCGGCGACGTGGTGACGGGCGAGGCCCAGGTGACGCGCGCGACGCGCAGCGTTCTTTTCCTGTCCGGCACGTTCAAGGTGGGGCCGCGCATCCTGATGACGGCGAGCGGGATCTACGGCATCGAGACCCTGACGGGTGAAGAGGGAGACGCATCGTGAGCGGGCGCAAGACATATCCCTCCCCCGTCTCGCGCGAGGCGCCGGAAGGCTTCACCCAGGCGGAACTGCGCGATCCGTTCGAGGCGCATGTGGGGCCGCTTTTCGAACGCGAGACCGATGACGGCTCGCGCGTCGCCGCCTTCTATGTGGACGAGCGCCATCTGAACGAGCATGGCGAACTGCATGAAGGCATGCTGATGACCTTTGCCGACGCCTATCTCGGCAGTGCCGCCCATCGCGTCACCGAGGGGAAAAGCTGCGTCACGCTCAGCCTGCAGGCCAGCGTGACCGGCAGGGCCAGAGCCGGCGATCTCGTGACCTGCCGGACATGGGTGGACCGCAAGACGCGGGCGATCGTTTTCATCTCGGGCAGTTTTACCGTGGGCGAGGAAACCGTGATGACGGCGACGAGCCTCTGGAAGGTGCTGGGCGAGCGGTAAGCC
>CAYSVF010000264.1:0-4337 GCA_964434415.1 uncultured Parvibaculum sp. | reverse complement strand
GTAAGGGTCTGGCCGACACCGCGCTCAAGACGGCGAACTCGGGTTACCTGACCCGTCGTCTCGTGGACGTGGCGCAGGACTCCATCATCACCGAGGAGGATTGCGGTACTGATGCGGGCATCACGGTTCAGGCCGTGATCGAGTCCGGCGACGTGATCGTGTCGCTCGGGTCGCGCGTTCTTGGCCGCACAACGGCCGATGAGGTGACGGACCCGGCGACCGGCGATGTGATCGTGCCGAAGGGCCATCTCATCGAAGAAGCCGATGTCGACAAGATCGAGGAAGCCAACATCCAGTCGATCCGCATCCGTTCGGTCCTGACCTGCGAAACCCGTGGCGGTGTTTGCGGCGCCTGCTATGGCCGCGACCTTGCGCGCGGTACACCGGTCAATATGGGCGAGGCGGTCGGTGTGATCGCGGCCCAGTCGATCGGCGAGCCGGGCACGCAGCTCACCATGCGTACCTTCCATATCGGCGGTACGGCGCAGGTGGCCGACAATTCCTATGTGGAGTCCAACCATGAAGGAACGGTGCGCATTGCGAACCGGAACATCGTGACGGACTCTTCGGGTCAGCTCGTGGTCATGGGCCGCAACGTGCAGGTGCAGATCATCGACGAGCACGGGACGGAACGGGCCGCGCACAAGCTGGTCTATGGTTCGCGCCTGCGCGTGGACGATGGCGACAAGGTCGAGCGCGGTCAGCGCATCGCGGAATGGGACCCCTACACCATGCCGCTGCTGACCGAAGTCGACGGCACGATCGAGTTCGAAGACCTCATCGAGGGCGTTTCGATCCGCGAAGTGGCGGACGAGGCGACGGGTATTTCGAGCCGCGTCGTGGTCGACTGGCGTGCCGCGCCGAAGGGCAACGAGCTTCGCCCGGCCATGGTCATTCGCGATGCGAATGGCGAAATCCGCACACTGGCCAACGGCAACGAAGCCCGCTACCTGCTTTCGGTGGACGCCATTCTGTCGGTCGAAAACGGGTCGAAGATCCATGCCGGCGACGTGCTGGCGCGTATCCCGACCGAAGGCGCCAAGACGCGCGACATCACGGGCGGTCTGCCGCGCGTGGCGGAGCTCTTCGAGGCGCGCCGTCCGAAGGATCATGCGATCATTTCGGAGGTCACGGGCCGCGTCGAGTTCGGCAAGGACTACAAGAACAAGCGGCGCATCATCGTGCATCCGTCCGACGAGAGCATGGAGCCTGTCGAGTATCTGATCCCGAAGGGCAAGCATATTGCCATTCAGGAAGGCGACATCATCGAGAAGGGCGAGTTCATCCTGGACGGCCATCCGGCCCCGCATGACATCCTGGCGATTTCGGGTGTCGAGGAGCTGGCTGCCTATCTGGTGAACGAGATCCAGGACGTCTACCGCCTGCAGGGTGTGGGCATCAACGACAAGCACATCGAAGTGATTGTCCGCAACATGCTCCAGAAGGTGGAAGTCACGGATCCGGGCGAGTCCAGCACGCTGTCCGGCGAACAGATGGACCGCATCGAGTTCGATCAGATGAACGAACGTCTCGAGGCGGAGGGCAAGAGGCCGGCAACGGCGAGCCCGGTTCTGCTCGGCATCACCAAGGCCAGCCTGCAGACGCGTTCCTTCATTTCGGCCGCTTCCTTCCAGGAAACGACCCGTGTGCTCACCGAAGCCGCTGTTGCCGGCAAGGCGGACGAGCTGATGGGCCTGAAGGAAAACGTCATTGTGGGCCGTCTCATCCCGGCGGGTACGGGCGGTATGCTTCAGCGCCTGCGGGGCGAGGCCGGCAAACGCGATGCCGAGCTTCTCGAAGCCCAGGGCGAGGAAGAGATCGTGGCCAGCGAACTCTCTCCGGAGCCGACAGGCGAAGAAGCGATCTGAGGCGTTTCTTGACGATTGAGGAAGCGGGCCGCGCGGGAATACCGCGCAGCCCGTTTTCGTTCAGAGGGATATTTCAGGGATGTTCGTGAAGGCCTACCGGTCGCTTCTGGCGGTTTGCATCGTTCTGCCATTCATGGCGGTTGCGGCGTCGGCGCGGCCGCTCGACAAGACCGAACTCGATGCCTTGAGGACCGAATATGTCCTTGCCAATGCGGAGTTCACCTTGCTGCATGAGTTTGGCCACGCGGCGTTCGACGCCTTCGATGTGCCGCTCTTCGGCCGGGAGGAGGAGGCCGCCGATACGGTTGCGACCGTGCTCATGATCCTCAATTACGACGTGCAGAGCGGCCCGGCCGGCGCGGACAGGCTGCTGATGGTTTCGGCGGAGTGGTATCAGGAGTGGGAAGCCCGAGGACGGGGGACGGAGCTGAAGCCCTATTGGGACGAGCACCCGCTATCCATCGTGCGGTTCTACAATATCAACTGCCTTGCCATGGGGGCGAACCAGGATTTGCTGTCCCTCTCGCTCGACACAAAGCTGTTGCCTGTGGAGCGGGGCTGGTTCTGCGACCAGGAGTTCGCCCGGGCCAAGCGCGCGGTGGAGTGGCTTTACCGCCAGTACAGGCTCGCTCCGGAGGCCTCGAAGAGGCGGGGCGCGCGAACGCCCATGCTGTCGGTTCATTACGATAAGCCGGTCGGCGAGGATAACCGGCGTGTCTACGAGATCTTGAGGCAGAACCGTGTTTTCGAGCGCATCGCGGGACGGCTCGACCAGGTGATGGACTGGCCTTTCCCGGTCAAGGTATCCGTCACGAATTGCGGCGGGAGCCCGGATGCCTTCTACAAGTCGCAGGTTCACACCATCTTCGTCTGTCTGGACCTTCTGGCGGATTTCGGACGGCTGGCCGATCGGCGGGCGGCACAGGGATTCGCGGATCTGTGTGCGAATCCCGTCATCTCGAATGTCATGGGGCGCCGTTTGGGCTGCGAATCCGACTCGCGGCCGGACGATTCTCCCGGAAAATGACCGTTCAGCGGCCACCGGATAGGGGGGTGAGGCAGATTTTTCGCCTCTCGGTCGCTACTCGAAGCGATATTTTCCCCTTTTTATCCTTAAGGCGGCCTGGACGGCAGAAATCTGCGCATTTCGTTAAGGTTGGGGTTGACGGGGGCAGGGGCCGGAAGTAACTTCCGCGCACTTTCGCTTCAGGTAGTAGAGCACTGGGCCCGAAGGCAGCCGCAAAAGGCGCCGTCTCAAGGCCGATCTAGACACTGAGGCCGGTAAACCGAATACGAGGAATGGCGCATGATCCCGGGTTCCGGGGTCCTCTGCATTCAGGGGCACAGGGCCGATACGGCCTCGTGTCCCGCAGCGCGCTCAGCCCATTTCGATATGAAACGGGGCTGTGCGACGTTTTTGTTTTGGACAATTAAGGTCGACAGGCGAAAAGACGAATGCCCACAGTCAACCAGCTAATCCGCAATCCGCGCAAGCCGCAGGTGAAGCGGAACAAAGTACCGGCGATGCAGGCCTGCCCGCAGAAGCGAGGCGTGTGCACGCGCGTTTATACGACGACCCCGAAGAAGCCGAACTCGGCCCTTCGTAAGGTTGCTCGTATTCGCCTGACCAACGGTTACGAAGTGACCGGCTATATCCCGGGCGAGGGCCACAATCTCCAGGAACATTCCGTGGTGATGATCCGTGGCGGCCGCGTGAAGGACTTGCCGGGCGTTCGCTACCACATCATCCGTGGCGTGCTCGATACGCAGGGTGTCAAAGATCGCCGCCAGCGCCGTTCGAAGTATGGCGCGAAGCGTCCGAAGTAAGAGGATCAATAGATGTCTCGTCGCCATCGCGCAGAAAAGCGGGAAGTCATTCCGGACGCCAAATACGGTGACCTGGTTCTCGCCAAGTTCATGAACAGCCTGATGTATGACGGCAAGAAGTCCGTCACCGAACGCATCATCTACGGGGCGTTCGACAAGATGCAGGACAAGGCCGGCGTCGACCCGCTTCGCACTTTCCATGAAGCGCTCGAAAATGTGATGCCCGCCATCGAAGTGCGCTCCCGCCGTGTGGGCGGTGCGACCTATCAGGTCCCGGTCGAGGTTCGTCCGGAGCGCCGTCGTGCGCTGGCGATCCGTTGGGTCATCACCGCGGCCCGGGCACGTAACGAAACGACCATGGTTGACCGCCTGTCGGGCGAACTGCTCGATGCGGCCAACAATCGCGGTGCTGCGGTGAAGAAGCGTGAAGACACGCACCGCATGGCGGAAGCCAACCGCGCCTTCTCGCACTATCGCTGGTAATCAAAGGGTCCTGACGGATCCTAGTCGCTGAGGCTGCTGCTATGACGCGTACACATAAAATCGAGGATTATCGGAACTTCGGCATCATGGCCCACATCGATGCGGGCAAGACGACGACGACCGAGCGCATCCTTTTCTACACCGGCCGCAGCCACAAGA
>CAYSVF010000263.1:0-4339 GCA_964434415.1 uncultured Parvibaculum sp. | reverse complement strand
ACCAGCGCGATCGATGCGGCCAGAATGGCGTGCTTGGGCTGCAAAGGCGGATCGGCGCACATGGTCGCGATCTGCGTGGCGGCAAGACATGCCACCAGAAAGGTCTGTTTGAAACCGGGAGCGAAGAGCGCCGCGATCAGCGGCAACAGGAGCATCAGGTAGATGACGCCGACATAGATTGCGAGTTCGCGCAGATGCACGTCGAGGTCGATCGTCTCGATCTCGCGCCTGATCGTCTTGCGCCATTCCCGCGCCGCGAGTTCGATGATGGCCGGCACCAGCCCCGACGCAAGCGCGGCCGACAGGTTTCCCCACGCATCCCATCCGACATAGCCGATAAGGAGCGGATAATACGGGAAGCGCAGCAGGAACAAACGGTCCTGGAACTCGATCCAGCTCAGGAGATAACGCCGTAGAATGGCGTCCTCGTCAGTTGTCATAGAGCTGCCCCGTTTCACTCTGGCCATGCCGAAGTATGTGGAGGCGCCCTTTAAGCCGGTATAACCAGGATCGTTCGAATTTTAACGAATCCGGGCAAGCGGGCCGCTGCGGTAAATTTAAGGTTACGGAACACCGCTCCGGCCTCGACCGTCGCAAATATATGCCGCTGCCAAGCCGATGTTATCGTTCCGGAAATTGGTTCAGAAACGATGAAGACCGGGGCCATGCCGGTTACACGCCCCCGATGGCGGCGTATGGATCAGACAGGCGGGCCTGAAGAAATGCGCCAAAGCCACGCCCGACCGGGCAGCGGTCCGCGGCAGGGAGGACGACATGAGCATAAGCGATCAACAACCGGTCCGTTCGGGCTTCGACGGCAAGACAAATGTCGACGAGGTGCTTGACGGTGCCGAGCTGACGGGCAAGACCGCCATCGTCACCGGCGGATACAGCGGTATCGGGCTGGAACTGGTGCGCGCCATGGCGAAGAAAGGCGCAAAGATCATCGTGCCCGTCCGCTCGCCGGAAAAGGCCCGGGAAAGCCTTGCCGGGATCGCCGGCGACATCGTCACCCATGAGATGGATCTGGGCGACATAGCCTCCGTGCGCCGCTTTGCAAAGCAAGTGAGCAACGCCACATCCCGGCTCGATTTTCTCATCAACAATGCCGGCATCATGGCCTGCCCCGAAACCCGCGTCGGCCCCGGCTGGGAGGCGCAGTTCGGCGTGAACCATATGGGCCATTTCGCGCTCGCCAGGGCGCTGTGGCCGCTGCTCACGTCCGCACCGGGACTGCGCGTCGTGGCGCTCT
Source organism: uncultured Parvibaculum sp. (assembly GCA_964434415.1). Taxonomy (GTDB): domain Bacteria; phylum Pseudomonadota; class Alphaproteobacteria; order Parvibaculales; family Parvibaculaceae; genus Parvibaculum. The sequence continues at coordinate 3,087 of CAYSVF010000263.1, read as the reverse complement.
CCTCCACCGGGCACAAGCGGTCCGACATCCTTTGGGACGACATCCAGTTCGAGAAGACACCCTATGACAAATGGGTCGCATACGGGCAGGCCAAGACCGCGAATGCACTCTTTGCCAATGCGCTGTCGCGCCGCCTGCGCGATAGCGGCGGCCTTGCCTTCTCGGTGCATCCCGGCGGCATCTTCACGCCGCTCCAGCGCCATCTCGAACAGGAAGAGATGATCGCGCTCGGCTGGCTGGACGAGAACGGCGAATTGTCGGAACTGGCAAAGCAGGGCTTCAAGACGCCCGAACAGGGCTGCGCGACCACCGCCTGGGCGGCGACATCGTCATTGCTCGAGGGCAAGCCCGGCGTCTATTGCGAGGATTGCGACATCGCAGAACCCACCGACCCCGAAAGCCCCTTCGCAAGATTCCGCGGCGTCGATGCCCATGCGTGCAGCGACGACGCGGCCGAACGCCTCTGGGAGATTAGCGAGGCGCTGCTGGAGAAGGCCTGATCCGGCCGGCACGTTTGTATGGGGTATCGGTGGTAGCGGAGGAGGGAGACTCTACCGCGTTCCCAAAACTGCCTTCAGCCTCAATACTTTATACAAATCAATAAGTTGCCTGAGACCGAGTGGTACATCCGACTGGTACAAACTCGAGGCTTAAAATGGCACTGCGCACCAATATTTTTCGTCGAAACGGAATTTTTTACCACCGCCAAGCGTTTGCGGCTGACCTCGTGACTATAGTGAGGAGAAGAGAGCTGAAACGGTCTCTTCGGACACGCTGTCCCAAGGAGGCGCGCAGATTGGGCGCCGAGGCTCAAGCTTCAGCTGAAAGAATAATTGACTACGTAAGGAGAAACCCAGACTTGTCCCCCCAAGAGATCCAATCCGCCATCAGCAGCTACTATTTCGATCAGGTTGAAGGCGATGCCAAACTACGACGCACCTGCACACCCCGTCCCATCGAAGAGGATGACCTTCAGCGTCTTGCTATTCGTGATTTGCTCGAGGAATACCGAACCGGCCTCCGACGCGGCGACTTCTCCTCGGTAAAAGACGTTGCAGACGAACTCATCGCTCAACACAACCTGAACATGCAGCGGGACACCGATGAGTACTATGCGATGTGCCAGAATCTGCTTCGCGCGTCCGTCGAGGTATTGAACCGAATCGACGAGCGCGAGGAAGGTAATTGGGCAGGCCAGCCTGCCGACCCGCTCGTCGCATCCTTGGTCGTCCCGAAGGTCACGATGCCAAGCAAGACGACTGAGGCCGAGCTGTGTGACGAAGCAAACAAGCCGTCGTTCGACGAACTGATAGAAGATTTCATGACGGAGCGGTATCGCTCCGCCTCGCCTAGGTCGGACAGCAGCCTCAAAGACGAGAAAGAGTTCCGTCAATCAATTGAGTGGTTCAGGCAATTCCTGGGACGTGAGCGGTCACCCTACTCGGTCAAACCAGAGGAGGTGGTTGCATACAAAAGCTTCCTGCTTTCCGTACCGAAGAATTTCCGCAAGCATTTTCCTGGCTTGGATATCCGACAGGCTGTTGAACAAAATAAGATGCAGAAGCGTCCAACGATCAGCGAGAAAACCATCAACAATAAGCGTCTTGGCAACCTCGATACGTTTTTCAGCTGGTTGCATGCGAACCGATGGATCAAGGAAAATCCTGCACGAAATATACGCCTCAGAAGTGCCAAGGGGTCAAAAGAAACGGGTCGCCGTCCGTTTAAAACAACGGACCTCAATACGCTGTTTCGAGCACATCTCTTTACAGGCTGTAAGTCTCCGAGCCGCTGGAAGTCTCCCGGCGACTATCAAATTGATGACCACCGCTATTGGCTGCCTCTTCTCGCGCTTTTCACCGGCGCGCGCCAAGGCGAATTGGCACAGCTATTTGTCAGCGACGTGAAGCAAGAAGACGGCATTTGGTTCTTCGATATCACGGACGAGATGGACGATAAGAAAGAAGCACCAGACGCGAAAAAATCACTCAAGAACCGAGAGTCCAAACGCAAGGTGCCGATGCATCCGGAGCTAGAGAGACTTGGCTTCAAGGCATATGTGAGCCGCATCCGAAACGAGGGTCACGATCGCCTATTTCCGAACCTCGAGAAAGGCGCAGACAGGACCTACTCGACCTATTCCAAGCTGTTCAAGCGCATCACGGAAGACGCCGGCATATACCGGCCTGGTCTCGTCTTTCACTCCTTCCGGCATGGCTTCGAAGATGCCATGCGGGAAGCAGGAATTGGCGACGAAGCAAGGCACCGCTTGAGTGGACGAACTCTCAATCATTCCTCAATGGGGTACGGCAACGGCTTTAGCGTCAAGAGGCTCTTCCAGGAGATTTCGAAGGTTGAGTATCCCGGTTTGGATATCTCGCATCTGCACCGCAACTAGCTACGCCGAACACCACGCGCACTAACACAAGAGTATAAGCTTAAGTCATAACTGACATACTTTGGTCAAAATCTCCAAAAATGACCATGAAAGCTTATACTCTTGTGCACTAAATTGCGATTTCTCGTCCCGTTTCCGCGCATAATTTGCTATAATTACTTAAATAGCGAAACGGAGATACGAAAACCCATGAAGGACCTGAACTTCAAAGTCGATGAAGACTTTTACTGGTGGTTCAAGCAAGCCGCTTTGGACCGCAGAACCTCTCTGGTTGGCCTGTTGCGAGCCTGCGCAGAGACCTATGTGGCTGAGCAGGAGGTTACAGCGAGTAAAGAAAAACTCATGCCGCACAAAAACAAGAAGAAGTCGAAACACAAGTGAATTTGGATATAGAGAGAAGTCGTGAGGCGATGAGCGAGTTCCTCGAGCGTCGCCGACCCACTCATTTTGTTTCCTTGGCGTTTAACCCCAACAAAGACAAGCGAAGCACACCAAGCGCAACTCTCTTGCGGGGAGGCCATGAGAGAGCGATTGGGTCTCTCAACGCATGGGACGCACAGCTGAATCGCCGACAACTCGGCCGTCACTGGCAAAGGCTCTCTGACGCTCGTCTTGTGGGAGTCGCGTTCTACGAGCATCCCGATACGAATGCGCATTGGCACCTGCTTATTGTGCCACCAGCCTCCAAC
>CAYSVF010000262.1:0-4347 GCA_964434415.1 uncultured Parvibaculum sp. | reverse complement strand
CCTGGGATCATCGCCAGTGCCTCACTGCCGTCGGAGGCCTGCGAGATCGATTTGACGCCGAATGCGTTCAGAAGCGTGCGCAGGAGAAGCCGCATACCCGCATTGTCTTCGACGATCAGCACATCGAGGTCGCCGATCGCCAATCCATGGGTTGGGTTCGTCGCTACTTCCCGCACTGTTCCGACCCTGCCAGAGCTGTCCTGTTAACACATTAGGCGAAACTATCTTTCCGAATGGCTAACGCGGCATCCGATTCGCCCCCGGAATGAAAACAAATCGGATTCAAGACGCCCCTAGATGTTGCGATTTACAAGGCGCGACACGCTATCGCTTGACGCATGGGCGGACCCTTCATAGGATTTTCTCCTCTCAGGGGATGGGGCACGAGGCGACTGGCTCCCGTTAAGAAACGATCATCTGGGCGACGGAAAAACATTTCAGTTCAAACGGTTAGACCCGTTTGGAAGGAATGCGTCCGGCGCAGGGGATTGCTCGTCTCCACGACCCGGCTCTGAGAAGAATGTGGCGATCAGAAATTGCGGAGACCGGGGCCAAATATGCGTATCCAACGTTGCTTTACCGTCGAGGGGCACAGCCCCTATGAGAGCATTCCCTTCCGGACGGCCACGAGCGAGATCCGCAATCCGGATGGATCGGTCGTGTTCCATCTGGAAGACATTCAGGTGCCGGCGGAATGGAGCCAGGTCGCCAGCGACATCCTCGCCCAGAAATATTTCCGCAAGGCGGGCGTGGCGGCAAAGCTGAGGCCGGTCGAGGAGGAGACGGTTCCCTCCTGGCTCTGGCGCCATGTGCCCGACGAGGAAGCGCTGGCCGCACTCCCGGAAGAAGAACATTACGGCCCGGAAAAGGATGCAAGGCAGGTTTTCAACCGGCTGGCCGGTACCTGGACCTATTGGGGCTGGAAAGGCGGCTATTTCGACGCCGAGGACGACGCACAGGCCTTCTACGACGAAATGCGCTTCATGCTGGCCGCGCAGATCTCCGCCCCCAACTCGCCGCAATGGTTCAATACCGGCCTTCACTGGGCCTATGGCATCGACGGCCCCGCGCAGGGTCATTATTACGTCGACCTGGAAACGGGCGAGACGGTCCGCGCCACCAGCTCCTATGAGCACCCGCAGCCCCATGCCTGCTTCATCCAGAGCGTCGGCGACGATCTCGTCAACGAAAACGGGATCATGGATCTCTGGGTGCGCGAGGCGCGGCTCTTCAAATACGGCTCCGGCACCGGCACCAATTTCTCCTCCCTGCGCGGCGAGAACGAGCCCCTGTCGGGCGGCGGCAAATCGTCGGGCCTGATGAGCTTCCTCAAGATCGGCGACCGCGCGGCGGGCGCGATCAAGTCCGGCGGCACCACGCGCCGGGCCGCCAAGATGGTGATCGTCGATGTCGACCACCCGGATATCGAGGAATTCATCAACTGGAAGGTGACCGAGGAACAGAAGGTCGCCGCTCTGGTGACCGGTTCCAAGATCAACCGGAAGCATCTCAACGCCATCATGAAGGCCTGCGTGAATTGCGACGGGCCCGATGACGACTGCTTCAACGCGAAGAAGAACCCGGCGCTGAAGCGCGAAGTTCTGGCCGCGCGCAAGGCGCATGTGCCGGAGAACTACATCCAGCGCGTCATCCAGTTCGCCAAACAGGGTTACAAGGAAATCGACTTCCGCACCTATGACACCGACTGGGATTCGGAAGCCTATCTCACCGTGTCCGGTCAGAACTCCAACAACTCCATCCGCGTGACGGACGAATTTCTCCATGCGGTCGAGAATGACGGCGACTGGACGCTGCGCAACCGCACCGGCGACGGTGTATCGCGCACCCTGAAGGCGCGCGATCTCTGGGACTCTGTCGGCCATGCCGCCTGGGCAAGCGCCGATCCGGGCATCCAGTTCCACACCACGATCAACGATTGGCACACCTGCCCGGCCTCCGGCCCGATCCGCGCCAGCAATCCGTGTTCGGAATACATGTTCCTGGACGATACGGCCTGCAATCTCGCCTCGCTCAACCTCATCCAGTTCCGCGAAGACAATGGCCGCTTCGATGTGGAAGCCTTCGAACACGCCGTGAAGCTCTGGACCATCGTGCTGGAAATCTCCGTCGCAATGGCGCAGTTCCCGAGCAAGGCGATTGCGGAGCTTTCCTATCGCTACCGCACGCTGGGGCTCGGCTTTGCCAATATCGGCGGGCTGCTCATGTCCTGCGGCATCCCTTACGATTCCGATCAGGCGCGTTCCATTACCGGCGCCATCAGCGCCATCATGACGGGCGTGTCCTATGCAACGTCGGCCCAGATGGCCAAGGAGCTCGGCCCCTTCCCCGGCTACGCCGACAATGCCGATCACATGCTGCGCGTGATGCGCAATCATGGCCGCGCGGCGCATGGCCTTACGACCGGCTATGAGGGCGTCAACCAGCCGCCCGTGCCGCTCGACGCCGACAATTGCCCGCAGCGCGACCTGATCGACCATGCCCGCGCGGCATGGGATGTCGCCTGCGCCATGGGCGAGGCCTATGGCTACCGCAATGCGCAGGCCAGCGTCGTCGCGCCGACCGGTACGATCGGCCTCGTGATGGATTGCGACACGACCGGCATCGAGCCCGATTTCGCGCTGGTGAAGTTCAAGAAGCTCGCCGGCGGCGGCTATTTCAAGATCATCAACCGCGCCGTGCCGCAGGCCCTCAATGCGCTCGGCTATGCGCGCGAGGAGATCGAGGACATCATCGGCTATGCAGTCGGCTACGGCACCCTGGCCGATGCGCCGGGCGTGAACCACGCCTCCCTGCGCGCCAAGGGCTTCACCGAGAAGGAAATCGACGCGGTCGAAGGCTCGCTTGCCACCGCCTTCGACATTCGCTTCGTCTTCAACAAATGGACGCTGGGCGAAGAGTTCTGCACCGAGACGCTGGGGCTGGACGCCGAGGCGATGGACGATCTCGATTTCGATCTTCTCCGCGCCATCGGCTTCACCGGTTCGGAAATCGAAGCGGCCAACCTCCATGTCTGCGGCGCCATGACGCTTGAGGGCGCGCCGCATCTGAAGGCCGAGCATCTGCCGGTCTTCGATTGCGCCAACCCCTGCGGCCGCACGGGCAAACGCTTCCTCTCCGTCGAAAGCCATATCCGCATGATGGCGGCGGCGCAGCCCTTCATCTCCGGTGCGATCTCCAAAACGATCAACATGCCGAACGATGCAGGCGTGGAAGAGTGCAACGCGGCCTATATGCTTTCCTGGAAGCTCGGCCTCAAGGCCAACGCGCTTTACCGCGACGGTTCAAAGCTCTCCCAGCCGCTCAACGCGCAGATCCTCGAAGACGACGATCTTGATGAGGACGAGGAAGAAACCTTCGCCGAGCGCGTCGCCGCCGCGCCCGCGCAGGAGCGCGCCCGCGTGGTCGCCGAGCGCGTGGTGGAACGGGTCGTGGAGCGCTCCCGCGAGCGCCTGCCCGACCGGCGCAAGGGCTATACGCAGAAGGCGCTGGTGGGCGGCCACAAGGTCTATCTACGCACCGGCGAATATGACGACGGCAAGATCGGCGAAATCTTCATCGACATGCACAAGGAAGGCGCGGCCTTCCGCTCGCTGATGAACAATTTCGCCATTGCCATCTCGCTCGGCCTGCAATATGGCGTGCCGCTGGAGGAATATGTGGAGGCCTTCACCTTCACGCGCTTCGAGCCGGCGGGCCTCGTGCAGGGCAATGACCGCATCAAGAATGCGACCTCCATCCTCGACTATGTGTTCCGGGAACTGGCGGTCTCCTATCTCGGCCGTTCCGATCTCGGCCATGTCGGGCCGGAAGACCTCGACCATAGCGCGATGGGCGATGGCGCGGATGAAGGCAAGCTGCCGGAGGCGGTCCCCGCCTCCGCCGTGGTGAGCCCTGGCTATACGCGCAACGCGCAGCTCGGCAATCTCTACCTCGTGCGCGGGGGCGCGGCCTCCGACGCCAAGAAGGCCGCCGAGAAGACGGGCACGCAGGCCATGCTCGACGCAACGCTGGATGCGGAAGACATGGCGGGCATCAGCCTGCATGAAGAGACCGTCGAAGCGAGTGTCGCGGTTTCGGGCGGCGGTGGCGGCGGCAGCTTTGCCGCAAGCGCCATGTCCCGCGTCACCGAAGCCCGGATGAAGGGCTATGAAGGCGAAGCCTGCGGCGAATGCGGTAACTTCACCATGGTCAGGAACGGCACCTGCCTGAAATGCGACACCTGCGGAAGCACGAGCGGGTGTAGTTAACGCCTTCGCAAACCCAATAACAAGGCCGGTACAGCAGTACCGGCCTTTTTATTGCGTTTGCGAAGGCGTTAACTACACC
>CAYSVF010000261.1:0-4355 GCA_964434415.1 uncultured Parvibaculum sp. | reverse complement strand
CCGATAAAGACTTGGGAAAAGATGTGGTCTCGGCAGGCATAATCCAAGGGGTCGTGCTTCGCGAAGGACATGCGGGCTTTTCGATAGAGGTCGATCCGGCCAAGGGGGCGGAAAAGGAACCGCTCCGGAAGGCCTGCGAAGAGGCTGTGCGGGCAATTCCCGGCATTTTGAGCGTCACCGCGGTGCTGACGGCCCATAGCGACACGCCCTCCGCACCGCGCCAGGGCGCGCATGCCGGACATTCGCACGGCCGGCCGGGTGGCGCGCAGGGGGAGCAGCAGTCGGGCCGGCTCGAAATTCCGGGCGTGAAAGCCATTATCGCCGTCGCCTCCGGCAAGGGCGGCGTGGGCAAATCCACCGTCGCGGTCAATCTGGCACTGGCGCTCTCCCATCTCGGCCGCAAGGTCGGTCTGCTGGACGCCGACATATACGGTCCCTCCATCCCCCGCATGATGGGGCTCAAGGGAAAGCCGGAGAGCAACGGCAAGAAAATCCAGCCCAAGGAGAATTACGGCATCAAGACCATGTCGATCGGCTACATGGTCGAAGAGGACACGCCCATGATTTGGCGTGGCCCCATGGTGCAGAGCGCGCTCATGCAGATGATGAGCGACGTGAACTGGGGCGAACTCGACGTGCTGGTGATAGATATGCCGCCCGGCACGGGCGACGCGCAGTTGACCATCGCCCAGCGCATACCGCTGACGGGCTCCGTGATCGTCTCAACGCCGCAGGAAATCGCCCTGATCGATGCGCGCAAGGGCGTTGCCATGTTCGAAAAGACACATGTGCCCGTGTTCGGCATCGTAGAGAACATGGCCTATTTCGTCAGTCCGGACTCAGGCGAACGGTCCTATATCTTCGGCCAGGGCGGCGCACGAAAGATGGCCGAGACGCTGGGCTGCGACTTCCTCGGCGAAATCCCGCTTCACATGACCATTCGCGAAACCTCCGATGGCGGTGCCCCCGTTACGGCCACCGCGCCCGAGAGCGAGGAAGCCCGGCCGTTCATCGACATTGCGAAAAAGGTTGCCGGTCATATCGACCAGGCCCTTGACGGCGGTGCGCGCCAGGCGCCCCGCATCTCGATCGAAACCTGAAAAATACGAAAAGCAAAGGCCGGCCCGAAAACGGGCCGGCCCAATTCACGCGTCGGGAAAACTCCGATCAGTTGCCGGCAACCAGCGTTGCCTGCTCCTTCGTGCCGTCCGGCGCGGTGATCTCCCAGCTTTCGCCCACGTCGCGGGCCTCAGCCGGCGTGCAATACGCCTCGGCGTCGCTGCCGTCCTGCTTGAAGCAGGCATTGCCGTCCTCATTCGTCCAGGTGCCGGAAACCGTGGTCCCGTCAGACATGGTGTTGGTGTAGGTGCCGTCCTTGTTGATGACCACGGTTCGTTCGCCCGCCGGGCTCGTGATCTTGACGGTATTGCCATAGAAATTCGCGAATGCATCGGCGGCATAGGCCCCGCCTGTCAGCATGAGCAACGCAATGGCCGCGCTGAAAATAAGGCGCATGTTTCTCCTCTCTGAATGTTGAATGCCCGCCCCGTTTTCGGGGGGTACCCCTCCTCGGGCGCGGGCATCCTGACATGGTTAACGGGAGGCTGGAACAAATGTTCCGTACCCGAAACAGCTAGATCACACAGCCCAACTCACTTGTTGAGGAAGTTGAGCGCGAGACCCGGCCGCTCCCACTCCGTGGCCACGAGACGGCCCGTCGTGGACAGCGTGATGTACGCCGTCTTCAGATCCTTGCCGCCAAAGCAGATATTGGTGGTGATGAGATCGTCGGTCGGGAAATGACGGATGCTCGACCCGTCCGGCGCGAAAATGGTGATGCCGGAATTGAAGATCGTGGCCACGCAGACATTGCCGTCCGCATCAACCGCCAGCGAATCGAAATAGTTGAGACCGGCAGGCGATCCGACGAAACGGCCATTGAGCGGCCCTTCGCTCGGCGCGACCTCGCCCTCGCCCGTAATGTCGAAGGCCCAGAGGCGACCCGGGATCGTGTCGGCCACGAAAACCGTCTTCTCGTCCGGCGACAGGCCGACACCATTGGGGCTGGTGATCGGGAATACGGCTTCCTTCACCATCGATCCGTCGATTTTCGCATAGTAGAGACCGCCGCGATCCTGCACGCGGCCACGGCCCTTGCCGAGATCGGTGAACCAGAACCCGCCCGACTTGTCGAACACGATGTCGTTCGGCCCTTTCAGCGGCTCGCCATTTACTTCCGTGTAGAGAACATCGACCTTGCCGGTTTCGAGGTCGATCCGCTCGATCCGGCCGCCGGAATAATCGTCGGCAATGTCGCCCGGGATGAGCAATCCGTCCTGGTCGTGCCAGTTGAAGCCGCCATTGTTACAGACATAGCAGGCGCCGTCGGGACCGATGGCCGCGCCGTTCGGTCCGCCGCCCGGTTCCGCGATCGTCTCTTTCTTGCCGTCCGGCGTAATGCGGGTAAGGCGGCCCGCCGCAATTTCCACCAGCACGATGCTGCCGTCGGGCATCGCAATCGGCCCTTCCGGAAATTTCAGGCCGTCCGCAATCAGTTTCATCTCTGCCATTTGATCCTCCCCATGGCGATTTATTGATTTTTGGTGGGAGGTATCTTCTCAGGCCGACGCCGCTCCCGCAACGCCTCGTCCGAGATAATGCGCGGCTTTTTGCGTAGCAGAGATGCCGCTCACATACGCGCCATGCACTGTGGAATACCAATCGAGCGGCACCGCTTCCCCTGCGAGAAAAAGGCGGTCGCCGACAGGCTCCGACAACCGCGCCCGCATGTCGCTCTTGCCGGGTTTTCCATAAGAATAGGCGCCCAGCATATGCGGATCGGCCGTCCAGGCGGTCGCGTCCACGCCACTCATTTCCTTGAAAATGCCGGTCCCGAACATATCCCCCAGCATGCCGCGCGCATGCGCGATCATGACGTCGCGGCCCGCCCGTTCGAGATCGGCGGCTTCCGACCCGCCATAATAGGCAATCGCCATATCCTGACCGAACGGACGGATCTGAAAGGATAGCGCGGGCCGCGCGGGCTTCTTCTCGTCGATCGCCAATGGATGCGACATCTCAGGCAGGCCGAACACCTCGCGCCTGAAGGCAAAGGCGACCTTGTTCGCATGACCGGTGGGCGTGCCCTCGAACGCCTCCTGCAAACGTGGCGGCAATTGCGGAAGAAAACGGATCGCGCCGGAGGCAAGTACATTGGTGGAAACCGTCACGATGACGGATTTCGCCTCGACCGTCCCCTCATCCGTCGCCACCTTCACCCGCGTGCCCGTCATGTCGATGCGACGCACGGGACAGGAAAGCGTCACCGGGATATCGGCGAACCAGGCCGCGATCAGCGCGCCATAGCCCCGCTCCAGCGGCCAGTTCCTTTCCGTGTCGGCATAACGCGCGAAATCCACCGCGGACAAATCCTCCGGATCGCCTCCGCAGATCGCCTGAAAGAGATGCCGTGTAACGCGATAGAAGCGCGCGGACGGATCGAGCGTCTCCGACACAGGAATGTCCTCGCCCGCCTCGCCCTGCGTATGCGCAACGTCATAAGCGGATTCAAACTCGCCGCGATAGGCTGTATAGGCCTCCGTATCGGCCCAGACGGGACGGCCCGCCTTCTGACCGAGAAAGAGATGGCGATAGAACGAACCCTCGTCGTGCCGGTGATAGGGATGGCCGAGCTCATCGGCAATCTTTGTCAGCGGATTGACGTCGGCCGAATGAAGCCAGTGCGCGCCCCGGTCCCATGTCATGCCGAGACTGGTCGTATCGGTAAAGGTACGCCCGCCAATGCGGCCCTTCGCCTCGAACACTTTGAAGCTCAGCCCCATCTCGCGCGCCTGCCGCGCCGCGGAGAGCCCTGCGGCCCCCGCCCCGACAATCACGACATCGAAAATGTCGCTCATCGCTTCAGCCTGTCTGCATGAAACGAAAGATGTCCGGCAATGAAGGACTGGATGAAATAATAGGAGTGATCGTGCCCGGGTTGGCGCCGCAGCGTGAGCCCTTGCCCGGCCTTGCGGCAGGCCACTTCCAGCAGCTCCGGCTTCAATTCCTTCTCGAGGAAATTATCGCCGAGCCCCTGATCGACGAGAATATCGTCGTAATGCCCCTTCGCGGCACCGCCTTCGATGAGCAGGCAGGCATCATGCGCCTTCCATGCTTCGCGGTCGGCGCCGAGATAAGCGGTGAACGCCTTCTCGCCCCAGGGACAACGCGTCGGCGAGACGATGGGTGCGAAGGCGGAAACGGAACGGTAGAGATCGGGCCGTTTCAACGCGAGCGTCAGTGCGCCATGACCGCCCATGGAGCGCAGAAGGTGCGCCGGTTCCTCGAACTGTGCC
>CAYSVF010000260.1:0-4384 GCA_964434415.1 uncultured Parvibaculum sp. | reverse complement strand
GCTTCTCGATTATGGCGATCTCATCGAAAAGACGCGCGACCTGCTGACGCGCAGCCGGATGGGCGCCTGGGTGCTCTACAAGCTCGATGGCGGCATCGACCATATTCTCGTCGATGAAGCGCAGGATACGTCGCCCGAACAATGGAAGATCGTGCAGGCGCTGGCCGACGAGTTTTTCTCCGGCGAAAGCGCGCATGACGGCACCCGAACCGTTTTCGCGGTGGGCGATGAAAAACAGTCGATCTTCTCCTTCCAGGGCGCGGACCCGGTCGCCTTCGCGGAGATGCGCCGGCATTTCGAGCGCGCGGTGACGGCGGTGGACATGGTCTGGTATCCGGTGCCTTTCGTGCGCTCCTTCCGCTCCGCGCCGCAGGTGCTGGCCGCCGTCGATGCCGTCTTTGCCCGTATCGAGGCGAAGGTGGGGCTGACGGCGGATGAGGCGGAGGTGGTGGAGCATGTCGCGGCGCGCCAACTCGATGCGGGCCGCGTGGAAATCTGGCCGCTGGAAGAACCCGACGAAACCGATGAGGTCGATGTCTGGGATGCCCCGCTCGACTATATGAACGAGACCGCACCGCCCGCGAAACTGGCCGCCCGCATCGCCGACACGATTTCAGGCTGGCTCGGCAATGGGGAAACGCTCGCCGCAAGGGCAAGACCGATCCGGGCGGGCGACATTCTCATTCTCGTGCGGCGGCGAAATTCCTTCGTCAACGAGATGATCCGTCATCTGAAGGAGCGCGGCGTACCCGTCGCAGGCGCCGACCGCATGGTGCTGATGGAGCAGATGGCGGTGATGGATCTAGTGGCGCTGGCGCGTTTCGTGCTGCTGCCGCAGGACGATCTGAACCTCGCCACGGTTCTGAAGTCGCCCTTTATCGGCCTGAGCGAAGACGAGCTGTTCGAGCTGGCCTGGGGGCGAAAGGGCGATCTTTGGTCCGCCCTTCAGGCCGCCGCCCATGAAGGCGAATGCTATGCGCAGGCGCATGATCTGCTGATGCGCCTGCTGGCACGCGCCGACTTCGAGCCGCCTTACGAGTTCTTCGCCCATGTGCTGGCGGGCGAGGAAGGCCGCAAGCGCCTGCTCGCGCGGCTGGGTGAGGATGCCAACGACCCGATCGACGAATTCCTCGCCCTGGCGCTGGAATATGAGCGCACCCATGCGCCCTCGCTTGAAGGCTTTTTGCACTGGGTGGAACGAGGCGCATCGGAAATCAAGCGCGACATGGATCAGGGCCGCGACGAGGTACGCGTCATGACGGTGCACGGCGCGAAGGGGCTGGAAGCGGAAATCGTCTTCATGCCCGATACCTGTTCCATGCCCGGCGGGCAGCACGACCCGGCGCTGATCGAACTGCCGACCGAACCCAAGCTCCTGCTCTGGCCGGTGCGCAAGGGCGACGAGGACGAGGTGACAGGCGGCGCGCGGGAACGCTGGCGCGAGGAACAGGAAAAGGAATATCGCCGGCTTCTCTATGTCGCGATGACGCGGGCGCGCGACCGGCTCTATATTTGCGGCTATCGGGGCCTGCGCGAGCCGCCGGAAGGCTGTTGGTACAATCTCGCCAGCGCCGCGCTGCTGCCCGATGCGGTGGAGATCGAGGAGGAAGAGGGCCGAAGCATCTGGCGCATCGAGGGCGAGCAGCGCCAGGCGCCGGAGCCCGAAGAGATCGTGGAGCGCGAGGACATCGCCCCGCTCGGGCACTGGGCCTTCGAGCCCGCGCCGAGGGAGCCTGCGCCGTCGCGTCCGCTGTCGCCCTCGCGCTTGCCGCCGGAAGGCCTCGATGAGCCGCCGGTCTCCTCGCCGCTGACAGGCGATAGCCAGGCTCGCTTCCAGCGCGGCCGGCTCATTCACCGGCTGTTGCAGACATTGCCGGACCTGCCGCCCGGCGAGCGGGAGGCGGCGGCGGCGCGTTTTCTCTCCGCTCCCGCGCATGGCCTGAACGGGGACGCGCAGGCGGAAATCGCGGGCGCGGTGGCGCGTGTGCTGAATGACGAAAAATTCGCCGACGTGTTCGCACCGGGCGGCAGAGCGGAAGTGCCCGTGGTCGGCCGGATCGAGTTCGGCGGCAAACCGCATCTCGTGTCGGGTCAGATCGACCGGCTGTGCGTCTCCGGCGACGATGTGCTGGTGATCGATTACAAGACGAACAGACCGCCGCCCCGCAAGGTGGAGGAGGCAAGCCCCGCTTATGTCGCGCAGATGGCGGCCTATCGCGCGCTTCTCCAGCGGATCCATCCCGGCCGCGCCATACGCTGCGCGCTGCTCTGGACCGAGACGCCCGCACTGATGGAACTGCCGCCCGACATGCTCGACGAGGCGCTGGCGCGCGGCACGCCGTCGCCTTGACCTTGGAGGGGTGCGTTCCTAGATTCGATGCAATCCGGAATCAAGCGAGCTGCGGAAAACGCGGCGCCTTGCGGCAAAAAAGCCCGGATTTCGGGCTTTTTAAGCCGACACAGGAAAGGAAGTAACAAATGACGACCACTAAAGTGACTGACGACAGCTTCGATACTGACGTCCTGGACGCTTCTGGTCCCGTGCTTGTGGATTTTTGGGCCGAATGGTGCGGTCCGTGCAAGCAGATCGGCCCGGCTCTGGAAGAGCTGGCCAAGGATTATGACGGCAAGATCACCATTGCGAAGATCAATATCGACGAGAATCCGAATGTGCCGACCAAGTTCGGCGTGCGCGGTATTCCGACGCTGATGATCTTCAAGGACGGCCAGGTCGCCGCCACCAAGGTGGGCGCGATGCCAAAGGGCAAGATCCAGGAATGGATCGACAGCTCGCTCTGAGTTGTCCCGATAGAACATGTAAAGGGCCGGTCGTTTCGACCGGCCTTTTTTATGGGGTCATCCGTTCTCGCGCAGCACATGGCCCGCGAGATAGAGCGAGCCGCAGATGAGAATGCGCGGCGCGTCGCGCCCGCCTTCCAGCAGCGCGCGGTCGAGCGCTGCCTCGATGGAGGGCGCGGGCGAGGCGGGGAGGCCGGCCTTTACCGCCATCTCCGCCAGCGCCTCCGCCGAAAGGCTTGCCGGCGCATCGGGGATCGTCACCGTCTCCACCTGCGCGGTGAGCCCCTTGAAGGGCAGCAGGAAACCGCCTGCATCCTTGGTATCCAGCATGCCGCAAATCAGAATGAGCGGGCGGGAACGGATATGCTCCTGCTGCTGGTTGAGATCGGCCATGACATGCGCGATCGCCTCGCCCGCCGCCGGGTTGTGACCGCCGTCGAGCCAGAGTTCGGCATGGAGCGGCAGAAGCTCGACAAGCGGCCCGCGCGTGAGGCGCTGCATGCGGCCCGGCCATTCGGCATGGGTGAGCCCGTGTGCGATGGCGTCGGTATCGACGGCAAGGGCGGGGTTTTCGCCCGCCGCCTTGCGCAGCGCGGCGATGGCGACCGCCGCATTGTCGATCTGGTGCCGTCCGGCAAGTTTCGGCAGCGGCAGATCGAGAAGGCCATGCTCATCCTGATAGACGAGATGGCCGTGTTCCTCATGTGCGGAAAAATCCTGCCCGTGAACAAGGAGCGGCGCCTGCACGCGCTCCGCCGCCATTTCGATGGCGATGCGCGCTTCGTCCGCCTGCGGACCGATAATGCCGGGCCGTCCGCGCTTCAGAATGCCCGCCTTCTCGCCCGCGATCTCGGTCAGCGTGTCGCCGAGAAAACCCTGATGGTCGAGGCTTACCGGCGTGATGATGCTCACCAGCGGATTGTCCACCACATTGGTGGTGTCGAGCCGCCCGCCCATACCGACCTCCAGAATGAGCGCGTCGGCGGGCATGCGCGAAAAGGCAAGAAAGGCCGCGACCGTGGTGATCTCGAAAAAGGTGATGGGCTCGCCGCCATTTGCGCGCTCGCACTCGTCGAGCAGGCTGGACAGGGCGGGCTCGTCGATGAAGGCGCTGCGGCCTTCGCTTTCGGCGAGCCGGATGCGTTCGTGAAAGCGTACCAGATGCGGCGAGGTATAGGCGTGAACGCGTTTGCCTGCCGCTTCCAGCATAGCGCGCAGATAGGCGCCAGTGGAGCCCTTGCCGTTCGTGCCCGCCACGTGAAAGACGGGCGGCAGGGAGCGGTGCGGATTGCCGAGCTCTTCGAGGAGGCGATAGGTCCGGTCGAGCGACAGGTCTATCAGCTTGGGATGCAGCGCGGTCAGCCGCTCCAGAATAACATCGCTGGGATCGGCAGGTGTCGCTTGCGTTGCATCCCCCCGGTCGCTCACGCCTTTTCCGCGCTCTCTTCAGCTTGCGTCGTGCGCGCGGGCAGGTTGGCGGTGAGTTGCGCCTTGCCGCGCGGGCGATGCGTCATCAGCCGGATCACGCGGGACAGCGTCTCGCGCATCTTGTCCCGCGGCTCAATCTTCGTCCACTTCGCGCCTG
>CAYSVF010000259.1:0-4389 GCA_964434415.1 uncultured Parvibaculum sp. | reverse complement strand
GAAATAGCCGGGAAAATCCACGAGATAGGCTTCGAGGAAACCCTAGTCGTTTTCCCAAAGAGTCGGCAGACTGCCCGGCGGCAGCGGCAGCTTCACCACGATGGCACCCGTCGTGTTGGGCGCGACCTGCTTGTTCGCCTCGTCCACCACATGAATTTCATAGCCCGGCATGGCGACGCTGGGCGATCCGTATTTGACGGGCAGTTTTTCGAGCCCGACGGGATTGGCGGCAATGGGCCAGCCCGTTTCCGTTTGCCACCAATGGTCGACGACGGGCACGTTCAGCATACGCTCCGCCCACTGAATGGTGTCGGGGTCGGCGCGCTCGCCCGCCAGGAACAGCGTATCGAGAGAGGAAAGGTCATATTTGCCGATGAACTCGCCTTTCGGGTCTTCCTTCTTGATCGCACGGAAGGCGGTCGGCGCGGTAAAGAGCGCCTTCACACCATGGTCCGCAATGACGCGCCAGAATGTGCCTGCGTCCGGCGTGCCGACGGGCTTGCCCTCGAAGAGAATAGTGGTCGCGCCCTGCAATAGCGGTGCATAGACGATATAGGAATGGCCGACCACCCAGCCGACATCGGACGCCGCCCAGAACACGTCGCCCGGATCGACGCCATATACGTTCTTCATCGTCCATTTGAGCGCGACCATGTGCCCGCCATTGTCGCGCACCACGCCTTTGGGCTTGCCGGTCGTGCCGGAGGTATAGAGCACATAAAGCGGGTCGGTCGCATCGAGCGCCACGCAGCCGGGCTTGTTGCCCGCCGCGGCCGCCTCGTCCATTTCCGCCTTCCAGTCGAAATCGCGGCCCTCGACCAGAGAAGCCTCTTCCATTTCGCGCTGGAAGACTATGCAGGCCTCGGGCTTGTGCGAGGCCATTTCGATGGCGCGGTCGAGCAGCGGCTTGTAGGCGATGACGCGGCCCGGCTCGAGCCCGCAGGAGGCGGACACGATAAGCTTCGGTTTGGCGTCGTCGATGCGCGTCGCCAGCTCCTTGGCAGCGAAGCCGCCGAACACAACCGAGTGGATTGCCCCGAGACGGGCACAGGCGAGCATCGCCACCGCCGCCTGCGGCACCATGGGCATATAGATGATGACGCGGTCGCCCTTGCCCACGCCCTTGCTCTTGAGGACCCCGGCAAAGGTCGCGACCTTGTCCGTCAGCTCCGCATAGGTGAATTTCTTCACCTTGCCCATCATCGCTGAATCGTAGATGAGCGCGAGACGGTCGCCATGTCCCGCCTCGACGTGACGGTCGAGCGCATTCCAGCAGGTGTTGCAGCTTGCGCCCGCATACCAGTCGGCCAGGCCCCCGTCGCGCAGCTCGCGCACCTTGTCGACGGGGGTGAACCAGTCGATCTCGCCCGCGGCGTCGCGCCAGAAGCCTTCCGGATCCGCCTGCCAGTTACGATAGGTTTCGGCATAGCTGCTCATTGGGACACCCCCGACAAAATGGGCCTTTACGGCGCTCGTTACGGTCGAAAGGGAGCCTATACCGGCACGGCGGCAATCAAAAGTGCGCCTATTGGCTGCACCGGCCGCCAAATCCCGCTAGAACAGCGGCCATGATTACCGATCCCTGGTTCTACGCAGCCGCCATCCCCGCCATGCTGATCGTCGGTCTCTCCAAGGGAGGGTTCGCGGGCGGCCTTGGCATTCTGGGCGTGCCTCTCATGTCGCTCACCGTCCCGCCGCTGCAGGCGGCGGGCATCATGCTGCCCATTCTCTGTGCGATGGACATCATCGGCATCTGGGCCTTTCGTCACAGCTTCGACCGGCACAATCTGAAAATCCTCGTGCCCGGCGCCGCGCTCGGCATCCTCGTTGCCGCGCTCACCGCGCGCTACCTGTCGGAAGCCGTCATCCTGCTGCTGGTCGGCGGCATCGCCGTCATCTTCGCGCTCGACCACTGGATCGGACGACGGGCGGAACAGGACCCGAAACCGCCCCATGCGGCAAAGGGCTCGGTCTGGGGCGGCATAGGCGGCTTCACGAGTTTCATCGCCCATGCGGGCGGCCCGCCCTTTCAGGTCTATATGCTGCCGCAGAAGCTCGACAAGAAGCTCTATGTCGGCACCAGCGTGTTCTTTTTCTGGCTGGTGAACCTCATCAAGCTGCCGCCCTATGCCTATCTGGGCGAACTCTCGCTCGGCAATCTGGAGACTTCCGCCGTGCTCCTGCCGCTGGCGCCCATCGGCATGCTGCTCGGCATCAAGGCGCTGCACGTCATCCCGGAGAAGCCGTTCTACCGGCTGGCCTATATCCTGGTGTTCCTGGTGGGGCTGAAGCTGCTCTGGGACGGCGGATCGGCGCTTCTGACCTGATCCCCCCGGCGGCCGCGAAATATATCGGGCCCCAAAATACAAACGCGCCGGGCAGTGCCCGGCGCTCCCATCTATCCGTTTGCGCCGACGATCAGGCGGCCGTTTCGGTGCCTAATCGCTCGATTTCCTCTTTCAGCTTGAGTTTTTTCTTTTTGAGTTCCGCGATGTGGAGATCGTCGCTGCTGGAATGAAGCAGCTCGCTGTTGATCTCCTCTTCCAGAGCCTTATGTCGATCACGAAGTTCGGCAATGTGAGAATCCAGTGCCATATTGCGACCTACCTTTCGTTACGCTGGAGGGGACAAAAATTCTGACTCCTTTTGCGACCGCTGTCGAACGGTCCTGTAAAAAAGCTGTGGATTATTCCCGCTGATTCAACGTAAGTAATTGAAATATGAGCAGAAAGCCGAAATCCGGAGAGACGGGCTCCATAACATCCGGCCCTGCGCCGCAAGACCCGCCCCGGCGCATGATCGTCGGCATCTCGGGTGCGTCCGGCGTGACCTACGGGATCCGCCTTCTGCAGATGCTCAATTCGCTCGACGTCGAGCCGCATCTCGTCCTGTCCAGGGCCGCGGAAATGACCATCGGCTACGAGACGCCCCTCAATCCGAAAGACGTCGAGAAACTCGCTCACACCGTGTATCGGCAGGACGATGTGGGCGCGGCCATTTCCTCCGGCTCCTTCAAGACCATGGGCATGGTGGTCGCCCCCTGTTCGGTCCGCTCGATGTCCGAAATCGCGACAGGCGTAACCTCCGGCCTCCTTACGCGGGCGGCCGACGTCGTGCTCAAGGAAAGGCGTCGGCTGGTCCTGATGGTGCGCGAGACACCGCTTCATACCGGCCATCTGCGCAGCATGACCCAGCTGTCGGAAATGGGCGCCATCATCGCCCCGCCCGTGCCCGCCTTCTACGCCAAACCCGAAACCGTGGACGATATCGTCACCCAGTCCACCGCGCGCGTGCTGGATCTTTTCGGTCTGGAAGCCGACGAGACGAAACGCTGGGGCGAGGACCTGACGGGCGGCAGGCGCCGGCCGGTATCGCGCGGCAAAAAGCCTTCCTGACCGCTCACCGCGCCCCGAACGCGGCATCCAGCAGGAGCTGGAAAAGCCTTTCCCGCGTCGCGCCCAGCGCCATGCCCTTATCCGCCAGATAGGTCTGAAGATTGTGCAGCGCCGTCCCACGCGCGCCCGCCGGATCGGAACCGGGCGCGGCCTGTGCGCGCAAGGTCGCCTCCAGCGCGTCCTGCATGGCGAATTCAGCGTCGAGCTCCAGCGCCTTCACCTTTTCGCGAAGGACGGCCGCCGCCTCGTCGGGCAACATGGTCTTGAGCCCGCGCCGCGCCCGGCGCAGCGGCTCCACCGCCTCCTGCGACCAGCGCCCGGCAATGCGCCCGAAGGTCGCGAACGCCTCCTCGTCAAAGGCAGGATAGCCCTCCGCCGCCGCGAACAGGCAAAGCAGTACGAGATTGACCTCCAGCCCATGCTCGTCCTGAAGCGTCAGCAGGGCATGCTCCACGCCGGGCCGGCCGTAATAGGCCGTTGAGAAAGTCCTGAACCGATTTGCCTCTTTCATGGCGTCATGCTCCATTTCCCGTCCGGCCTTTCCTCGAAGCGCGCTTGTTCCCCCATACCATGTAGGGGTATGAAACGGGTTGCACTTGTCGCCCCTCTCGCATGGCTCACCGCATGACCGAACAGGACGAAGAAAATCTGCGCAACGAACTGGCGCAACTGAAGCTGGAACACCGCGACCTCGATGACGCGATCCTGGTGCTCGAAACGCTGCCCATGCCGGATCAGCTTCAGGTCAAGCGGCTGAAGAAGCGCAAGCTCATCCTGCGCGACCGCATTCAGGAAATAGACGATATTCTTTTTCCCGATATCATCGCCTGACATATTCAGGCAACGGGACGATCAACGGTTCTTGGCGCTCTCGTCCATCCGCTTCTTGTCGAGATACATCTGCGCATCGGCCCGCGAAAGCGCCGTATCCGGATTATCCTCGCCGCCAAAGGACGTGGCGGCCGCATCCGATTCGCGCTGCGCACCGACATGG
>CAYSVF010000258.1:0-4390 GCA_964434415.1 uncultured Parvibaculum sp. | reverse complement strand
ACATTCTTGCCGAGCGCGGCCGCCGCGCCGCCATAGTCGAGCGCGTCGTCCACAAGCTGGAAGGCGATGCCGAGATTGCGGCCATAGGAATGAAGCGCCGCTTCCGCGCTGTCGCCATGTTCGGAAATCACGGCGCCGATTTCGCAAGCGGACGCAAAGAGCGCGGCGGTCTTGGCTTCAATGACGCGCATATAGGCGTCTTCCGTCGTGCCGGTATCCTTTGCCGCGATGAGCTGCATCACTTCGCCTTCGGCGATGACGGCGGCGGCGTCCGACAGGATGTCGAGCGCGCGCAGCGAGCCCGTTTCCACCATCAGCTTGAAGGCGCGGCCGAGGAGATAGTCGCCGACCAGCACGCTGGCCTGATTGCCCCAGATCATGCGCGCGGTGACCTTGCCGCGGCGAAGATCGCTCTCGTCCACCACATCGTCATGGAGGAGGGTCGCGGTGTGCATGAACTCAACCGTGGCGGCGAGCTTCTGATGAGACGTGCCCTCATAGCCGCACATCCGCGCGCAGGCGACGGTCAGCATGGGACGCAGGCGCTTGCCGCCGGATTCGATCAGGTGGGAGGCCAGGTCCGGGATCATCTTCACGTCGGAGCTCATCCGCTCACGGATCAACTCGTTGACCTGCTCCATATCCGCCGCGACGAGACGCTGCAGGTCGGCGATCGCATTCTTGCTGCGCTCGCGGTCTTCTCCGAGGGGGACGACGACACCCAAAACAGACTTCCTTGCTTGCCGGACCGGGCGGGCAAACCGCGCACCGGGCCTTTTGAGGGATTTTCCGGGAGAATAGGTTGACGGCATCGCTGCGGCAAGTGCGGCAGCCCAGGACCGGCTGCAACGGAGCGTTCCGAAATTGAGCTAATTTGCGAAAGGGTCGCGTTTTTTCTGGGGTCGGGCGGGGCGGTCCCGTTAGAGTCGGCTTGAATGCGGCCGATTGCCGCCATCGGCGAAGGAGCCCCATGAAGGAACTTCTGAGAAGCAACGATCCCGTGCTGGTGTCCTATCTTGAACACCGACTGCGTGAGGCAGGTATCGAGCCGCTGGTGCTCGACGTCTATACCTCTATCGTCGAGGGCTCGCTGGGTATCCTGCCGAGGCGTATGATGGTGACGGAGGAAGACCACCCCGGGGCGGCGCGCATTCTCGAAGAGGTCCAGCGCGAGAGCGAGGGCGAGCCGGAAGAACGGGGAGAGGGCGCGGACAGACTGGGAGACGACGAATGAGCGGTGTGGCGACCCCCGAGCAGGTCGAAGAGACCACGGAAGACGGCTTTCTGGACGGACGCATCACGCTTCGCCAGCCCGCCAAGGGCTACAGGGCGGGGATCGACGCGGTGCTGCTCGCCGCCTCCATTCAGGCTCGAAGCGGCGAACGCGCGCTGGAAGCGGGCGCCGGCGTCGGTGTCGCAAGCGCCTGCCTGGCCGCGCGCGTGCCGGGGCTGGAAGTGGACGGGCTGGAACTGCAGCCGGAGATGGTGGCGCTGGCGGCGGAGAATATTCGCCGTAATGGTTTTGCGGATCGCGTCTCCATATTCGAGGGCGATATCGGCCTGCCCGCGCGCGACCTCGCCGCGCTGGGGCTGGAACCCAATTCCTATCATCATGTCTTTGCCAATCCGCCCTTCCACGATCCCGCGGCAAGCCCCGCCTCGCCCAATGAGAGCAAGGCGAAAGCGCATATGACGCTGGGCTCCGACCTGGAGGACTGGGTGCGCTTTAGCTGCGTCATGGCGCGTCCCAAGGCGACGGTGACCTTCATCCACCGGGCCGACGCGCTGGCGACGCTGCTGGCCGCGCTGCAGGGCCATGTCGGCGGGATCGAGGTCTTTCCCCTCTGGCCCGCCCTCGGCAAGCCCGCGAGCCGGGTGATCGTGCGCGGCATAAGGGGCTCGCGCGCGCCGCTGGTGCTGCGTCCGGGGCTGGTGCTCCATCGCCGGGACGGGCGCTTCTCGGAGGCTGCCGAGGCGCTGCTGCGGGGCGGGGAAGCGCTGCATTTCGAGCGGGCGTGACGCGCCGCCCGCCTTGCCTATCGGCCTTCGCACACTTATCTGGACCTGTATGAAAAACCTCGCAGGACGCATTCTCCCCAAATCCGTCATGAGCCGTATCGCCCCGGACTGGTCGCCCCCGCCCGTGGTGCCGGTGGTGCGCATTTCCGGCGTCATCGGCGGCAGCCAGCCCTTGCGCAACGGCGTGACGCTGGCCGCGCTGGCCGGTCCGCTGGAACAGGCCTTCTCGATGAGAGGCGCAAAGGCGGTGGCGCTCATCGTCAATTCGCCGGGCGGATCGCCGGTCCAGTCCTCGCTGATCTTCAAGCGTATCCGGGCGCTGTCTGAGGAAAAGAAGCTGCCCGTGATCGTCTTTGCCGAGGATGCGGCGGCCTCCGGCGGCTACATGATCGCCTGCGCGGGCGACGAGATTTATGCCGACGAGAGCTCGGTGCTGGGCTCCATCGGCGTCATATCGGCGGGCTTCGGCTTTACCGGCCTGATCGAGAAGCTGGGCGTAGAGCGCCGCGTCCATACGGCGGGCGCCAACAAGGGCATGCTCGATCCCTTCCAGCCCGAAAGGCAAGAGGATGTGAAACGCCTTCTCGACCTGCAGGGCGAGGTCCATGACTATTTCAAGGATCTGGTGAAGGGCCGCCGGGGCGAAAAGCTGGACGGTGCGGATGACGAACTCTTCTCCGGCGCCTTCTGGGCCGCGAAAGGCGCGCTGAAACGCGGCCTGATCGACGGAATCGGCGAAATCAGGAGTATCATGAGAGAACGCTTCGGCGAGGAGGTGAAATTGCGCCTCGTGGCGCCGCGGCGTTCGTTCTGGCCGTTCGGGAACACCGTCAAATCGTCGCAGAAAACGGATGCACTGCCTGATTTTGGCCCGAATTTTGCGGATTCATTCGCTGACGGGATCATTTCGGCCCTTGAGAGGCGTTCCATTTGGAGCCGATTTGGCCTTTAATGATTCCAATCGAGCGGGTTGGGCTGACCGGCCCCAGTGTTGAAAGGGCATTTTGATGACAAAGCTCGTCTTCACAGCGATCTTCCTTGCCGCCTGCTACTCGGCGTACCGGGCAGTGGTGAAGGCGGCGGAGCGCCAGCGCATGGCCATGGCCGAAGCGCGGTCCCGCAGCCGCGTGGAGCCGCGCGACATGGGCCGGCTTCGCCGCACCCGCGACGGCTATTACGTCCCCGAGGACCATCGCTGATCCTCACCCGCAAATGCGGACGGAATTTCGGAAGGCCCGGCGCATGACGCCGGGTCTTCGTCATTTTGGGACGCGCCGTACCGTTTCTTGACCGCTTATCCCCCCGGAGCTAGGTTTCGCGCGCTTTCAAACGGGCAGTCCGCCCGCGACTCGCAAGGCGACCATGACCGGCAAGCCCGACCATTCCTTCCAGTCCCTGATCCTCACGCTCCAGCAGTATTGGGCGCGGCAGGGATGCGTGATCCTGCAGCCCTATGACATGAGCATGGGCGCGGGCACGTTTCACCCCGCGACCACGCTGCGCTCGCTGGGACCGAAGCCCTGGAAGGCGGCCTATGTGCAGCCCTCGCGCCGCCCGACCGACGGCCGCTATGGCGAGAACCCGAACCGCTTTCAGCACTATTACCAGTTTCAGGTGATCCTGAAGCCGAGCCCGGACAATCTTCAGGAGCTTTATCTGGAGAGCCTCTACGAACTCGGGATCGATGCGAAGAACCACGATATCCGCTTCGTCGAGGATGACTGGGAAAGCCCGACGCTCGGCGCCTGGGGGCTTGGCTGGGAAGTCTGGTGCGACGGCATGGAAGTCTCGCAGTTCACCTATTTCCAGCAGGTGGGCGGCTTCGACTGCTCGCCCGTCTCCGGCGAGCTGACCTACGGGCTGGAGCGCCTCGCCATGTATATCCAGGGCGTCGATAACGGCTATGAGCTGGACTATAACGGCGCCGAGGGCGCGGACCGCGTGACCTATGGCGACGTCTTCCACCAGAACGAGGTGGAATTCTCCGCGCATAATTTCGAAGCAGCGAACACGGAAATGCTGTTCCGCCATTTCGAGGATGCGGAGAAGGAGTGCAACGCGCTGCTGGATCGCGACCGGCCGCTGCCGCTGCCGGCCTACGACCCGGTCATCAAGGCGAGCCACAACTTCAACCTGCTCGATGCGCGCGGCGTGATCTCCGTGACCGAGCGGCAGGCCTATATCGGCCGCGTGCGCGCGCTCGCCAAGCGCTGCGCCGAGGAATGGCTGAAGACCCCGCAAGCAGGTGCTGAATAATGTCTGAATTCCTGCTTGAACTTTTCTCCGAGGAAATTCCCGCCCGGATGCAGCTTCGCGCCGCCGACGACCTCAAGCGGCTGGTGACGGATGCGCTGAAGGCCGAAGGCGTGGA
>CAYSVF010000257.1:0-4428 GCA_964434415.1 uncultured Parvibaculum sp. | reverse complement strand
GTACCGTATTACCGATGCCGAAGCCAGCCAGCGCTGTGAAAACGGCAAAGGCAGGCGCAAGGAAGGCGGCAAGTGCCGGGAAACGGGCGCCAACGCCGTTCTTGATGTAATACATCGGCCCGCCGACATGATCGCCGTTCTCATCGACTTCGCGATAGGCGATGGCGCAGACCGCTTCGGAATATTTGGTAGCCATGCCCACAAGCGCGATCAGCCACATATAGAAGAGTGCGCCCGGTCCGCCGATGAAGATGGCGGTGGCGACGCCTGCGATATTGCCCGTGCCAACGGTGGCGGCGAGCGCCGTCATCAATGCCTGGAAGGGAGAGATGTCGCCTTCGCCTTCCGGCCGTTTGGCGAGCATGCCGAAGGCTGTCGGGATCTTGCGTAACGGCATGAAGCGCAGACCGACCATCAGGAAGAGGCCTGTCAGCGACAGGGCCACCAGCATGGGCGGCCCCCACAGAAAACTGTCGATTGGCGCGATGATGTTGGTGATGAAGTCCATGCCCCGTTCCCCTCAAATGCCGGCTGCGTGCCCGATACGCTGTCCCAAGGGAAACGGTAGCAAAAGAGGGCGGATTTGCCGCCCTCTTTTTTGACGGGGGAACGGAGGGTCAGCTCCGTTTTTCGCCGGTCACCATGGCGCGGGGCAGGTTTTCCTTATGTGCGAAACTGGCCAGCGCCACGCCGCCCAGATGCAGGATCACCAGAAAAAGAGTGAGGTTTGCGAAGAACTCGTGAATTTCTTCCAGCGAATCCTCCTCATGTTCGCCGCCTTCGTGTTCTTCACCATACTCGTCCTCATCGGCATAGGCCGGCGTGACGATCAGTCCCTCGGCAGCGAGCATCGCCTTCTCGGGGATGAAACTTTCCTGCTGCGAGGCACCTTCCCCCTCGCCGGAGAAATACATATAGGCGCCGGTGCCGGTCGTGCCCGCAAGCGAGATGAGCAGTGCGATCACCATGGCACCGCCCGCCGGGCTGTGACCGATATAGCGTTTGGCGCGGAAGGTCACGAGGTCGCGCAGATAGCCGAAGACTTTTGCGGGTGAATAGGTGAAATCGGAAAAGCGCGCATGCTGCGGACCGACGAATCCCCAGACGATACGCGCCGCCACAAGACCGGCGACGGTGAAGCCTGCCGTGATGTGAAGCCATTCCGGCTCGCCTTCGCTGAGATAGGCGACCGTGAAACCGATCGCCAGCACCCAGTGAAAGATACGGATAAAGGGATCCCAGACCTTGACGGTGGCCGGGGCCGAGGTTTCTGGCATGATGGAACTCCTGCTAAGCGCCCGACAGCTCATGGCGGGGCGTGTGGAAGATGCAAACTACACCTTCAACGCAGCAGAATTCCGATTCCGTCGTGCGGCGGAATGTCCCGTATACTGATGATATTGCGGATTATTCTTATTTGCTGCCGAGCAGGTCCTGTGTCGGCTTGGCCTGTGCGATGGCGGCTTCTTCTTCCTCGCTCATCTCGACTTCCTGGATCTTCTCGCTCCGCTTGGCGATGCGCTCCGTCGACGTCTTGATGTCGTTGATGTCGCCTTCGGCCTGGCGGAAATGATTGCCGAGCTTGTCCACCCGCTTTTCCAGAAGCGTCACGTCCTGCAGCAGCAAGCTGACATATTTCTGGATGACGCCCGCCTGTTCGCGCATCCGCGCATCCTTCAGCACGGCCCGGACCGTGTTGAGCGTCGCCATCAACGTGGTGGGCGATACGATCCAGACGCGGGCCTGATAGCTCTTCTGCACCACATCGGGGAAATTTGCGTGAAGCTCGGCATAAACCGCCTCGGAAGGCAGGAACATCAGCGCCGATTCCGCCGTCTCCCCGGGCACGATGTATTTTTCCGATATCGCGGCGATGTGCTTTTGCAGATCGGAGCGGAACTGCCGCGCCGCGGCCGTCTTTCCGGCCTCGTCCTGCGCGTTCCGCAGCGCGTGATAGGCGTCGAGCGGAAACTTGGCGTCGATCCCGATGGAGCCGGGCGGATTGGGCAGCTTGATCAGGCAGTCCACCCGTGAGCCATTTCCGAGCGTGGTCTGGAAGGAATAGGCCGAGGGCGGCAACGCATTTACAACAATGTCGTTGAGCTGCACTTCGCCGAACGCGCCGCGCGCCTGCCGGTTCGCGAGAATGTCCTGCAACCCCACCACCTGGCTGGAAAGCTCGGTGATGTTCTTCTGCGCCTCGTCGATCACGGTCAGGCGGTTGGTTAGATTGCCGAGCGTCTCCGCCGTCTTCTTCGCACTGTCTTCCAGGCTCTGCCCCATGCGCTGGGAGACGTTCTCCAGCCGCTCATTGAGCGTCTGGGTGATTTCCTGCCGGGTCTGGGTCTGCGCGTCGGAAATGCTGGCGATGCGTCCGGCAAGCTCGGTCTGCTGCCGGATCAGCTCCTGCACCAGCCGCTCTGCTTCCCCCTCCCTGCTGTCCGGTCGGCGCTTCAGCGCGAGCATGACGAGGACGCCCGCGCCAAGAATGGCGGCGGCGATGACGAGCGCAATGAGGAGCGAGTCGGTCATGAGGTTCTTCCTTTCGGTCGGACTATATCCGATTCACCCGGTCGCGCCCCGCGCCGGGGCGGTGCTCGCGATCGAAATTAAATCGTTCCAAACCCCCGCCGGCTCTCTATCATTCTTCCCATATCAACGCCTTGGGGGCTTTTTCATGGGCAAGCTTCGGCTTCTCGGCGCGCTGGGCGTCGTTATTTCCGCTCTGGCTCTCGCGGCCTGCGGACCTGTCATCGAAACGCACTATGATTTCCAGCCGCCGGTGAGCGAGGCGGGGATGCAGTGCATCCAGCAATGCCAGCAGGGCAAGCAGTTCTGTGAGCAGGCGGCCAGGGATGAGGAGCGGCAATGCCGCCGGGAGCAGGATAGGAAGGCCGATCGCGACTACAAGAAGGCGATGGACGATTACATCGTGGCGCTGAAGCTGCGGGCGGCGGAGCCCACCATATATGCCGAACCGAAAGAGCCGCAGCGCAAGCAGCCTTACTACTACATGTGCCGGGCGGATACCTCGCAATGCCAGCCGAATTTCAATCAGTGCTACGCAGCCTGTGGCGGCAAGGTGACGTCTCGTCAGGTTTGTGTGTCCAACTGCGACCAGTAACCGGCCGATTTGTCGACAAACGGCTGATTTTCAGGGAAAACCGGGCGATAAAGCCCGGCTTGACCCCGCGCGCCGGGCGGCTTACCTAAACGTCATGGCCATACGCGAAATCATAACCGCGCCCGATCCGCGCCTGAAACAGGTCTCCAAACCTGTCGAGAAGGTGGATGACGAGCTGCGCGCTCTGATGGATGACATGCTGGAGACCATGTATGACGCGCCCGGCATCGGCCTGGCCGCCATCCAGATCGGGGTCCCCAAGCGCGTCATCGTGATGGACCTTGCCAGGGAAGGCGAGGAGCCGCAGCCTCGCTATTTCGTGAACCCGGAAATCCTGAGCACATCGGAAGACATGTCTGTCTATGAAGAAGGCTGTCTCTCGGTGCCGGATTTCTACGAGGATGTGGAACGCCCGGCCAAATGCCGTATTCGCTATCTCGATTATCAGGGCGAAATCCGCGAGCATGATTGCGACGAGATGCTGGCCACCTGCCTTCAGCATGAGATGGACCATCTCGAAGGGATTCTCTTCATCGACCATCTGTCGCGCACGAAGCGCGAGATGATGCTGAAAAAGCTCGCCAAGCAGAAAAAGCTCAAGGAACCCGCGTGACGCCGCTGCGCATCGCCTTCATGGGCACCCCCGATTTTGCGGTGCCGGTGCTGGCGGAACTTCTGGCTGCGGGCCATGAGGTCGTGGCCGTCTACAGCCAACCGCCCCGCAAGGCGGGCCGAGGCATGGCGGAAACGCCCTCTCCGGTCCATAAATTCGCCGATGAGGCGGGTATCCCCGTCCGCACGCCGACCTCGCTGAAATCGGATGAGGAACAGGTAGCCTTCGCGGCCCTCGACCTCGATGTCGCGGTGGTGGTGGCCTATGGCATGCTGCTGCCGAAACCGATCCTCGATGCGCCGCGTCTCGGTTGTCTCAATCTTCACGCCTCGCTGCTGCCGCGCTGGCGCGGGGCGGCGCCGATCCAGCGGGCAATCATGGCGGGCGACAAGACGACGGGCGTTCAGGTGATGCAGATGGAGGCGGGGCTCGATACGGGGCCTATTCTTCTCTCCGAAACCGTCACGATCGCCGATAACGACACGGCGGGCAGCCTCCATGACAAACTATCGGCTGTGGCGGCGCAGCTTTGTCCCCGCGCGTTGGCGGCGCTTGAGCGCGGCGGTCTTGTGGCGACGCCTCAAGCGGAGGATGGCGTCACCTACGCCCATAAGATCAGCCCGGCCGAGGCGCGCATTGACTGGTCGCGGTCCGCGAAGGAGGTCGACTGTCATATTCGCGGTCTTTCGCC
>CAYSVF010000256.1:0-4514 GCA_964434415.1 uncultured Parvibaculum sp. | reverse complement strand
GAAGGAGGGCGATGCTCCCGCCCAGCGCATTCCGCTGAGCTCCCTGCCTTTCGCACCCATTCTCGACGAGAAGGTCGATCTCCTGGCCCAGACCAACGTGCTCGACGTCGAAAAGGCGCCAGGCGTGCTGCGCATCGAGTTGACCGGCAAGGATGACGGACTGCCCGGCACGGTGACGCTGGTTTTCGACCAGCCGAACCTTCAGCTTCGCCAATGGGTGGTGACGGATGCGCAAGGCCTCCAGACCACGGTGGCGCTGCGCAATGTCCGTGCCGGGGTGGAAGCCGACAATGCGCTCTTCGTCCTGCGCGACGACCAGCGCCCCTCCATCGGCGGCTCCAAGAACTGACAACAAGGACTGCAGCCGACCTCACTCGGCTGTCCGCCCGGCTTATAGCCTCCGAAATCGTCTAATATCCTCGACACCTCCGGTCCGGCGTGTCGTGAGCCTGCTTGACCGGGCCTTGCTTCGCCATGGTAACCTGATCGCCTCATGAGCCAGAATTCATCCGTATCGAAACCGGCCCGAAAGCATCCCGCCAAAAAACGTCCAGTGGTTGGCATACCCTGCGACGTGAAAATGCTCGGCCCCCATCCGTTCCACGCCGTCGGCGAGAAATACATCGCCGCCGTGGACAGCGCAGCCGGTTGTCAGCCTGTGCTGCTGCCCTTGCCGCGCGCGCCGCTGGATGAGGAAGTGGATCTCGACGAAATTTTCGCCCTGTGCGACGGCATTTTCCTGCCCGGATCGCACTCCAATGTGCATCCCTCGCATTATGACGGCCCCGATCCGCGCGAAGGCGTGCTGCTGGACCCGCAACGCGACGCGCTGACGCTCTCGCTCATTCGCGCCTGCGTGGACAGGGCGGTACCGCTTTTCGTGGTCTGCCGGGGGTTCCAGGAGCTCAACGTCGCTTATGGCGGTACGCTCTTCCAGCATCTGGAAGAAAGCGAGTCCGTAGAGGGCTATGCGACACGCTTCGACCATCGCGAGAACAAGGATGCGCCGCTCGACGAGCAATACGGCCCGGCGCACAAGGTTACGCTGGAAACGGGCGGCACCTTCGAGCGCATTCTCGGCACGACCGAAATCGATGTGAATTCGCTGCACGGTCAGGGTGTGAACCGCGTGGGCGAGGGCCTTCTTGTCGAAGGCCGCGCGCCCGACGGCGCGGTCGAAGCCATGCGCGTCGCCGGCGCGAAGGCATTCGCCATGGGCGTGCAATGGCACCCGGAATGGCACTATTGGGACAATCCCGTATCGCAAGCGCTGTTCGGCGCCTTTGGCGATGCGGTGCGCGAGGCCGCGGGCATGGCGCCCGAGCCTCCCCGGACCGGAATTTCCGGGCCCGACGAAAATCACGGCAGTCATCCGGGGGACGCCGCAAAGGAAAATCAGGTGTCGTATGGCGGCCAGCAACAACAGCAAGCCGGAAACACGCGAAGAACTGATCAAGTGGCTTAAGGACCACCGGATCACGGAAGTCGAATGCATGGTGTCGGATATGGCCGGCATCGCCCGCGGCAAGATCCTCCCGACCCGCAAATTCGTCGCCAGCCTCGAAGACCGCACGCTTCGTCTGCCGGAATCGATTTTCGGCCAGACCGTGACCGGCGATTATATCGACAGCGACGTACTGGACGATCTGGAACCCGACATCACGCTCGATCCGGACGCAAAGACGGTGCGCGTCGTGCCCTGGTATGACGAGCCGACCGCGCAGATCATTTGCGATGCGAACTACAAGGATCAGTCCCCGGTGCTCATCGCGCCGCGCAACGTGCTGAAAGGCATCCTCGAACTTTACGATGAGCGCGGCTGGAAACCGGTCTGTGCGCCCGAGGTGGAATTCTTCCTCGCCGCCAAGAATATCGATCCGGACTATCCGCTGGAGCCGCCCATCGGCGCCAATGGCCGCCAGGAAAGCGCGCGTCAGTCCTACGGCATCGACGCGGTGAACGAGTTCGATCCGATCTTCGAGGACATGTACGATTTCTGCGAAGCGCAGGATCTCGACATCGACACGCTGATTCACGAATCCGGCGCGGCTCAGGTCGAAATCAATTTCGATCATGGCGACCCGCTGGAAATCGCCGACCAGGCGTTTCTCTTCAAGCGCACCATGCGCCAGGCGGCGCTGCGCCACGGCATCTATGCAACCTTCATGGCCAAGCCCTATGAAGGCGAGCCCGGCAGCGCCATGCACATCCACACCTCGATCGTGGATGCCGAAAAGGGCGACAACCTGTTTGCGAGCAAGCAGGGGAGGGACACCAAACTCTTCCTCTCCTTCATTGCGGGCCTGCAGAAATATCTGCCCGCCGCCATGCCGCTCATCGCTCCCAACGTGAATTCCTATCGCCGCATCGTGAAAGACCTCGCAGCCCCCATCAACACGCATTGGGGCCATGAGAACCGCACGGTCGGCTTGCGCATTCCGGACGCGAAGCGCTCGGGCCGCCGCGTCGAGAACCGCGTGCCCGGCGCCGACGCCAATCCCTATCTCGCCATCGCGGTGACACTGGCTTGCGGCTATCTCGGCATGGTGAACGAGCTGACGCCGACGCGCGAGATGAAGGGCAACGCCTATGAGTCGAAGCGTTACGCGCTGCCGCGTCACCTGCTCGACGCACTCGACCATCTGCGGACAGCAACCGAGTTGCGCGAAGTCCTCGGTCAGCGCTTTTCGCAGGTTTACATGGATGTGAAGAACACCGAACACGAAGCCTATCAGCAGGTTATCTCCGCCTGGGAGCGCGAGCATCTGCTGCTGAATGTGTGAGGCATCGCCGCCGACGGGGCGAGGGGGACTCGCTCCGTCAGCGTCCATCGGTTAGGCTTTGACCCATGCACCGCTCCATCGGCCATATCGCCCTGACGCCAAAGCGTGACCTGCTGATCCTGTGCGCCCGCATCGGCTACAACCCATAGGCCTGCTCCGGCGCGCGGGGATACGCCCGCGCGTTCTTTTCCGCTGATTTCTTATTCTCTTCGGACCCGGAGCAATCTCATGTCTCAAGCTGCCCCCTCCAACCAGACGAAACGCTGGCAGGAAATCGACGCCCGTCATCACCTGCACCCCTTCACCACTCATGCGGACCTGGCGCAGAAGGGCGCCCGTGTCATCACCCGCGCCGAAGGCGTCTATCTCTACGACTCCGAAGGCAAGCGCCTGATCGACGGCATGGCCGGTCTGTGGTGCGTGCAGGCGGGCTATGGCCGCGAAGAACTCGCCGAAGCCGGCTACAAGGCGCTGAAAGAGCTGCCTTACTACAACGCCTTCTTCCAGACTACGACGCCCTATGTGGCCGAGCTTTCCGAAAAGCTCGCAGAGGTCACGCCCAAGGGCATCGACCGTTTCTTCTTCGCCAATTCCGGCTCGGAAGGAAACGACAGCGCCGTGAAAGCGATCCGCTATTTCTGGAACCTCGAAGGCAAGCCCGACAAGAAGATCTTCATCGCCCGCAAAAAGGCCTATCACGGCGTGACCATGGCGGCCGCCTCGCTCTCGGGCCTCACCTCCATGCATCCGCAGGCCGACCTGCCGCTGCCGGGCTTCGTCCATGTCGAATGCCCCGACTGGTACGCCGAGGGCGGCGACATGACGCCGGAGGAATACGGCCTCAAGACCGCGAAGAGCCTTGAAGACAAGATCCTCGAACTCGGCGCGGAAAATGTCGCGGCCTTCGTCGCCGAACCCGTGCAGGGCGCGGGCGGTCTCATCATCCCTCCCAAGGGCTATTGGGAAGAAATCCAGCGCATCTGCCGCAAATATGACATCCTGCTGCATGTGGACGAGGTGATCTGCGGCTTCGGGCGCACCGGCCAGTGGTTCGGCTCCGACACCTTCGGTATCGAGCCCGACATGATCAACATGGCCAAGGGTCTGTCGTCGGGCTACCAGCCCATAGCGGCGCTGGGCTTTGGCGAGCGGGTCGGCAACACGCTCTTCAACTCACCGCAGGAATGGTCCCACGGCTTCACCTATTCGGGCCACCCGGTCTGCGCCGCAGTGGCGCTCGCCAATCTGGACCTCATCCAGCGCGAAAAGCTGGTGGAAAAAGCGGGCGGCGAAACCGGTAGCTATTTCCAGAAGAAGCTCGCCGAGCTGGCCGACCATCCGCTGGTCGGCGAGACTCGCGGCGTCGGCATGCTGGGTGCCATTGAACTCGTGAAGGACAAGGCGACCCGCACCAAATTCCCCGATGACGCCAATGTGGGCGGGCAGTGCCGCAATCATTGCTTCAGGGAAGGCCTCATCATGCGCGCCATTGGCGACACCATGGTACTGAGCCCGCCGCTGGTCATCTCGAAAGGCGAAATCGACGAACTCTTCGAGCTCGCCCGCCGCTGCATCGACCTGACGGCAAAGGACCTCGGCGTCCTCTGAGGCCGCAAAAGTCGCAAAAAATCCCCGGCGGACCTTTCAATCCGCCGGGGGAAAACATTCCGAAACCTTTGCACCGCATTCTCGGGCCCATGGCCGGACCGCTCGCTCTTCATTGAGACCGGG
>CAYSVF010000255.1:0-4534 GCA_964434415.1 uncultured Parvibaculum sp. | reverse complement strand
TCGATCACGCGCGAGGAGCGATCCTTCAGCGTCGGATCCTCGACTTCCATTTCGAGACGGCTGTCGGGATAGAGCGGCGTCAGATTGTCGAAATGGACCTTGTGGCGCGCCTTGTCCGGGCTTTCGAAATTGATCGAATTGACCTTGAGCAGCGCGAAATAACGCTCGCCTTCCTTGGGGCTGCGGATATCGCCTTCCACCGTATCGCCGGTGCGGAGCGAGAAGCGGCGAATCTGCGACGGCGACACATAGATGTCGTCCGGGCCCGGCAGGTAGTTCGCTTCCGGCGAGCGCAGGAAGCCGAAACCGTCCGGCAGCACCTCCACCACGCCTTCGCCGATGATGTCCACATTGCGTTCGGCATACTGCTTCAGGATCGCGAACATCATGTCCTGCGTCCTGAGCGTCGAGGCGTTCTCGACCTCCAGCTCCTCGGCGAGCGAGAGCAGTTCCGTCGGGGATTTGGCTTTGAGGTCTTGCAGCTTGATCTGCGTCTCGGACATTTTCGGCGTCTCTTTTTTCCGCGTCCGGCCCGTCAGGGGTCGCGGACATAGCGTCTATGGTGTCGGAATGGCCTTGCCTCTTTCAGAGGAGCGGCCGGGCTGGGAAATGAGGTTTTCTGCCTTTGCGCCGGGCGCTCGATACACGCGAGCGGGGCTTTTTTCGGCGGTGGTCTGGAAAGTGAGGCCTTCCGGAACTGAAACCTTTATGGGCGGGCGTTTGAAATCGGTCGAATATAGGGAAATCGCCCTCGATCCGGGCGTCGATGCCTTTCCCGCCACCATATCGCGTGAAATCTAACGGGATTCAGCGATTACGTGCTCTTGGAACCACCTGGCAGACCGGTCGGACCACCGGGTGGCCTGGAAAGGACGATAAGGAAGGAATCCGGTTTCCCGGCTTTCTACGCAACATATAACCGCAGAAGCCCGCAGTTTCAATCCGGTTTCTTGCATCTCGCGCAAGACGGATTGCTGCGCCCCGAGGATGCGCCTGCAAAAAGCCTAGAACGGCTTTACCACCACCAGGATGACGATGAAGACCACGAGAACGGGCGGGCCCTCGTTCACGATCCGGAAGAAACGGCTCGTATAGGGCCGCTCGTCGCGCTCGAACTGCTTGCGCCAGCGCGCGAACATGCCGTGCAGGGCCGTCATGACGATCACAAGCGTCAGCTTGGCATGCATCCAGGGCTGGCTCAGCCAGTCCGGCACCGCGATGAGCATCAGAATGCCGAACAGAAACGTCGAAATCATCGCCGGATTGATGATCCCGCGGAGCAAACGGCGCTCCATCACCTTGAAGGTCTCCGACTTGTCCGACCCGACATCGCTTTCCCGGTGATAGACGAAAAGACGCGGCAGATAGGCCATGCCCGCCATCCAGAAGATCACCGAGATCACATGCAGGGCGCGCAGCCAGTCATAGCCATCGATAAGAAAATTCTGCACGGGAAACACCTTGGGCGGGATCAGCTGGGAAGGTCGGTCGCAAATCTAGGTCGCAGGAGCCGCACCCTATCCCCGGTCCCGGGGACGGACAAGCGCCCCGCATCGGTCAGGAGACGCTTTTCAGCGGCACATTCTCCGTGCAGGGCCGGCCGGCCGCGTCTTCCGGACATAGCACGCCATCATGGGCCCTGGCATCGCGCACCAGCGCCGCCAGCGCCTCGATGAAGGCGGGATGGCTGGAGACCGTCGCGACCCGTTCATAGCGCGGCACACCGGCCTTCTTCGCCAGTTCGCCATATTCGATGTCGAGTTC
Source organism: uncultured Parvibaculum sp. (assembly GCA_964434415.1). Classification (GTDB taxonomy): domain Bacteria; phylum Pseudomonadota; class Alphaproteobacteria; order Parvibaculales; family Parvibaculaceae; genus Parvibaculum. Next base: position 2,770 of record CAYSVF010000255.1, on the reverse strand, counting down.
GACCAGGGTCTCCGAATGTTCCGACACGAAGGCAATGGGCACCACGATCAGGCTCTTGCCCTCGGCGCCCGCCTTCTCGATCTCGTCATCCGTCGCCGGCCCGATCCATTCCATCGGCCCCACCCGGCTCTGATAGCTCGCCCGCCAGTCGAGATTTTCGATCCCGAGGGCTTTCGCCAGCGCTTCGCAGCTCTGCTCGACCTGGGCCTGATAGGGATCGCCCTGATCGACGATCTTTTTCGGCAGGCCATGCGCGGAAAAAAGGATTCGTACGGATGATTTATCCGCGAAGGTGTCGAGCTTCGCCTTCAGGAGATCCGCATAGGCCCCGATGAAGCCCTCCGCGGCGGGATAGCAGCAGACCGCCCGCGTCGGGAGGTCGAGCCCGGCCGCGGCGACAGCGCGGTCCCAGTCCTTGAGCGAACTTTCCGTCGTCGTGGTCGAATATTGAGGATAAAGCGGCAGCAGCACGATCTCGTCGGCGCCCCAGGCTTTCACCGCCTCCACCGCTTCGTTTGCGAAGGGATGCCAGTAGCGCATGGCTATGAAGCATTTCGCGTCGATCTCAGCACTCAGCAGCTTTTCGAGCGCATCGCCCTGCGCCCGGGTTTCCGGCACCAGCGGCGAGCGTCCGCCGATATTGGCGTAGATCTCGCGCGCTACCGGCGCCCGCCGCGAGGAAATGATCTTCGCGATCAGCCAACGCAAAGGGTTCGGCAGGCGAATGATCGCCGGATCGTTGAACAGGTTGAACAGAAAAGGCTGCACGGCGTCCGGCCCATCCGGTCCGCCCAGATTGAACAGGACGATCGCCACCTTGCGCCGCGCATTGTCGGACATGCCTCAAGCCTTCCAGTTTTTCACGAGCTCCACGAGCTCGGCCACATGTTCGGGCGGGGTTTGCGGCACGATGCCATGGCCCAGATTGAACACGAAGGGGCCGCCCCCGAGTTCTTCAAGGATATAGGTCGCCTGCCGCCTCATTTCCTCTCCGCCCGCAACCAGAAGCAGCGGATCGAGATTGCCCTGCACGCAGGCCTGGCTCTGAAGCCGCTCGCGCGCCCAGCGAAGCTGCATGCCGGTATCGAGGCTCAGCGCATCGACGCCCGTCTCCCGGAAATAGGTCACCGCCATCGGCCCCGCGCCGCGCGGGAAGGCGATCACCGGAACATCGGGATATTTCGCCTTCAGCTTGGCCGTGATGGCTTTCATCGGCTCCAGCGCGAAACGCCGGAAGGAAAGATCCGGTAACGAGCCCGCCCATGTATCGAAAATCTGGAGGGCCTCGGCGCCCTGCTCCACCTGCGCGGAAAGATGCACGACCGTCGCCTCGACCAGCAGATCGATCAGTTGCTGGAACTCCTCCGGCGCCCGGTAGGCCCACGCCTTGGCCGCGCCCTGATCCGGCGAGCCACGCCCGCCCACCATATAGGTCGCCACCGTCCAGGGCGCGCCGGCAAAACCGATCAGCGTCACATCCTGCGGCAGGCTCTTTGAAAGCCTCGACACCGTCTCATAGACGGGAGCGAGCCGCTCCTTCACCGCGCCGAGATCGAGGTCGCCAAGCTGGCCGAGCTCGGTGATGGGCTCCAGCACCGGCCCTTCACCTTCCTTGAAAGCCACTTCCTGACCCAGCGCATCGGGCACCACCAGAATGTCGGAAAACAGAATGGCCGCATCGAAGCCGAACCGGCGGATTGGTTGAAGCGTCACTTCCTCGGCAAGTTCGGGGTTGTAGCAAAGATTGAGAAAACTGCCGGCGACACCGCGAACCTGCTTGTACTCGGGGAGATAGCGACCCGCCTGGCGCATGAACCAGACCGGGGGCCTTTCCTGTGTCTCCCCTGCCAGTGCCTTGAGAAGCCGTTTCTTCGGTGCTGCCGTCCCGTTTTTCACAGGCTCTTTCTCCTTACTAATAAAGATTCTTGAAATAGTAGGGGATAGTGGATGGCTGTGGATGACGGGGATCAAAACGCCACCCGATTTCATCCACAGACGGGATGGTACATGGCGGCACCGGTCCCGACCCCTTCCTAACGCAAGATGCCTGTGTGCAGAAGAGGACATAATGTCGAAACCATCGCCACTCCGGCAGCTTGATCTGTGGGCGGCTTTTCCACACAGCCTGTGAAGCATGGGGATAAGTGGTGGGTCATACCGGGACAGTCGTGTTTTCCCCGATTCCCCGAAGCGTATCCGCAGGTTTTTCCCTGGACTCATGAAACGGGGGAGGAAAAACGCAAAGCGGGTATGGCTAAGTCATACCGCTCCCGAAAAGCCGGGTTACGCCCGTTCTCCACACTTATCCACAAGGGTGACGGCAATATATGCAGGGTTGTGCGAGGCCCTGCCCGGCTCGCGCAGCAAGCGAAAAATATTGGCAAGCCGGGGAGCGGACCGATAGTTTGTCGCACCTGTCGGGAAAGGCTCATGAACTCCAAGCGCATCTTCCATCTGCATCTCGTGTCGGACGCGACCGGCGAAACGCTCAACGCCGTGGCGCGCGCCGCCTGCGCCCAATATGAGGACGCGCGTCCGGTGGAACATGTATATGCCCTGGTGCGCGGTCCCAAACAGCTTGAGCGTGTGTTGAGCGAGATCGAAACTTCGCCGGGCATCGTCATGTTCACCATGGTGAATGACGAGCTGAGAAAGCGTCTGGAAACGCGCTGCTATGAAATGCAGGTGCCCTGCATCTCGGTGCTGGATCCGGCGATGCAGGCGCTGGGCAGCTATCTCGGCAAGGAGATTTCCCACAAACCCGGCTCCC
>CAYSVF010000254.1:0-4537 GCA_964434415.1 uncultured Parvibaculum sp. | reverse complement strand
CGTAAAACTCGCTGAAGACCCCTTCCTGCTCTTCTTCGCTCAGCGGGCGGGCCTTGAGCGGCTCCTTGAGGCCGGAAGGTTCGAAACCGGGTCTCTCGGCGCTCCCGGCTTTTTTGGAGGCCGGTTTGAAGGGGGCGTCTTCCGCCTTCGGGCCGGGTCCGGCCTTCCCGCCATTAGCCCGGCCAGTGTCATAAGCGGCGGCCTTTTCGAATTTCGGTTTGGCGGCGGCATGGCGGAGGGCGTCGTAGCGCCGCCGCGCGTCGGTATCCTTCAGGAGGTTGTAGGCCGCCGTGACTTCCTGAAACTGTGTCTCCGCGCGCCGCCGGTCGGGGGCCTCCGCACCGCTCAACGCATCCGGGTGCAGTTTGCGCGCAAGCCGCCTGTAGGCCGCCTTGATCTCGACCAGGCTTACATGGGGCTCGACGCCCAGGGTTTCATACGGATCGCGCAACCGGCCTCTCTCCCGATGCCGCAAAACAGGGCGAGCAGGATAGCGTGCGTCCCTCTACGAAACCGTTAAGCGGAAGTTGCGCTCAGGAGCCGGATGGCGGAGGGGTATCCGGCGTGCCGATGGCGGTGCCGGGTGCCCGCAGCCTGTCGCCCGCATCCGTGACCGGGGCCGCCTGCTTGGCGGGCGCCGGATGATCGTCCGTATCCGGCAGCAGAATATCCACTGGTGGTGCCGGGGGTGCCGGTTTCACGGCTTTGGCGGCGGCCTCGCTGGGCGGCGGATTGGGCGGGGGGAGCGTGGGAACAAGCTCGGCCAGACGGGCGAGCGCCATGCTGTGGCCCTGCCGCGCGGCCAGTGCATACCAGCCCATGGCGCGCGGCAGATCGCGCGAGACGCCCAGACCCTTCTCGAACATCACGCCGAGATTGTATTGCGCGATCGGCTCGCCTGCGACCGCGGAGAGATGAAGCCAGAAGCTGGCCTTCTTGTAGTCGCGGGGGATGCCGTCGCCTTCCAGATACATGAAGGCGGCATTGAGCTCGGCAGGCACGAAGCCCGCCTCCGCCGCGCGTTCGTAGAAGAACAGGGCGCGCTCCGGATCGCGCTCGGTGCCCAGCCCCTTGCGCAGAAGCAGGGCGACATTGCGCATCGCCGCCAGATCGTCCTGCTGGGCAAGCGGCAGCCAGTCCTTGAAGGCCGAGGCATAGTCGCCCCTGTCATAGGCTTTCACGCCGCGCTGGAAACGGGCCTCGTCCGGCCCGCTGCGGCGGCCCGGAGAATTCTCGATGGCCTCCTTGACGGTAAGGCCTTCGGCCTTTGCCGCGTGCGGCACGAGAAAGGCGCCCGCCGTGGCAAAGACGGCGGACGCCAGAATCAGGCGGACATAGCTGGGAAGGTCTTTTTTCACTCGGCTTGTCCGTCTTCAGTGTGGTCGAAATCAGTTCTGGATCTGCCAGGACCCGTCCGGCATACGGCAGGCCGTACCATGCGCCTGCTGGCTGCGACCGTCGATATAAATCGTTTGCGTGTATTCGCGGCAGGGACGGCCGGAAGAGGTCGTATAGGCCGGCTGCGGCGTAACGGTACCGTAATGGCCGCTATCGGGATTGCTCCAGCGCGAGGCCTGGCCCGACGGGTTGTTTTCCAGCGCGCTGTATGTTGTCCGGCCCATATAGGCGCGGTCGGCGCGGTCGAGAGACTTGCCGATTTCGCTGCCCATGAGCGCGCCGATCAGCACGCCGGCGCCCGTCGCCCAGAGCCGGCCTTCGCCGCCGCCGAACTGCGAGCCGATCACGCCGCCCGCCAGTGCGCCGGCACCCGTGCCGACCGTTTGCTTGGGACCCATACCGCCCATGCCGCCATTGTAGATGCCCTGGTCGCAGGCAGCCAGCGACAGGCCGATACCGGCAATTGCAAATGCTTTTAAGAGTCTCATGCTCTTTCCTGTGCTTTGTGCTTCCGGAGAAGCGGGAATTCCGTCCCGACCGGGAGGCGCGGGACGCGACAAATCGTTTTCTGGTAACTATATAAGGAACCGATTGTGGCAAGAATTGAGCAGCGTCAAAGCTATCATATTGCCGCGGAATTTCGCCGTTTTCGGCCCGTTTCTGATCTGGAAGGCCATCTGGAGCATGACTGACGCACCCGCCGGCACCGAAAAGACGGAGGATGTCTTCACGTCGGACAACCCCGTCGAGCTCTTCAGGGAGTGGCTGGACAAGGCCGCGAAGAGCGAGCCGAACGACCCCAATGCGATGGCGCTGGCGACCGCCGATGCGCAAGGCTTCCCCGATGTGCGCATGGTGCTGCTGAAAGATGTCGACGAACGCGGTTTCGTTTTCTACACCAATCTGGAAAGCGAGAAGGGACGCGAGCTGCAGGCCAATATGAGCGCCGCGCTCTGCTTTCACTGGAAATCGCAGCGCCGCCAGGTGCGCGTCCGCGGGACCGTCTCGCCGGTAAGCCCGGAAGAGGCGGACGAGTATTTCGCCAGCCGACACCGCGACAGCCAGATCGGCGCCTGGGCCTCGCGTCAGTCGCGGCCTCTGGAAAGCCGCTTCGAACTCGAAAAGGAAGTGGCGCGCTACGCCGCCAAATTCGGTCTCGGCAAGGTGCCCCGCCCCGAACACTGGTCGGGCTTCCGCATTGCGCCGGTCCGCATCGAGTTCTGGCGCGACCGTCCGTTCCGCCTGCATGATCGCCTGGTCTTCCACCGCGACGACACGGCGGCGGCGTGGAAGACGATGCGGCTTTTCCCGTAAGGCGGACGAATGGCACTGGATGCAAAGACGGCGTCGGAGAACGCCACCCTGATGAAACGGGCGACCTACGCCGCGGTGTGCGTTGCCGTGGTGCTGGTGGTTCTCAAGGCGGGAGCGCTCTGGTTCACCGGATCGGTGGCCATGCTGGGCACGCTGCTCGACAGCCTGCTGGACGGCTCGGCCTCGCTGCTGAACCTCGTCGCCGTGCGCCATGCGCTGACACCTGCCGACCAGGAGCATCGCTTCGGTCATGGCAAGGCTGAGGCATTGGCGGGCCTCGGCCAGTCATTCTTCATCTTCGGATCGGCGGGCTACATCGTTTATGAAGCGGTTCATCGCATCGTGACGCCCCAGCCTATCTCGCATTCGCTCTGGGGCATCGTCGTGACGGTAATCGCCATTGCCATGACGCTGGGTCTTGTCGCGTTCCAGCGCCATGTGGTGAGCCGGACGAAATCGCTTGCCATCGAGGCGGATTCCATCCACTACCGCGGCGATTTGTTGATGAACCTGTCGGTGATCGCGGCGCTGGTTCTGTCGGGATTTCTCGGCTGGGAATGGACGGACCCGGTCTTCGGCATTCTCATTGCCGGGCTTATCGCCTGGGCGGCGGCACAGATCGCCTCCAATGCTTTCGATCAGCTGATGGACCGCGAATTGTCCGAAGACGAGCGCGAGCGCATCAAGACGCTGGCGCTCTCTCATCCGGACGTCATCAACATCCACGATCTTCGCACGCGGACCTCCGGCGTGCTGAGCTTCATCCAGTTCCATCTCGAACTCGATCCCGAAATCACCCTGACCAAGGCGCACCGGATTTCCGACGAGGTGGAAGGCGAGATCATGAGGGCTTTTCCCGGTTCGGAGGTGCTGATCCATCAGGATCCGGCGGGACTGGAACCGCTGAGCCGTCTCGAGCGCGTATGAGTACAAGGACGTTTTGACCTCCGACACAGACACTCAGGAAACGATCGGCTTTCTCTCGCAGCCCGAAGCCTATGGGCTCGATGCAGGAGAGACCGTCGAGCATATCGAAACCCACGCGAACCATATCTTTCTGGCCGGCGGTTTTGCCTGGAAGATGAAAAAGCCGATCCGATTCAGCTTTCTCGATTTCTCGACATCGCAAAAGCGCCGTGAGGCCTGCGAATCCGAACTGGCGCTCAACCGCCGTACGGCGCCGGAACTCTATCTGGGGCTCGCCGCCGTCACCCGGGACGAGGGCGGCTTCGGTCTTGTACCGGTGGAACCGGGAGCGGACGCCCCGCAAGAAGCGGCGGACTGGCTCGTCAAGATGAAGCGCTTCGACAATGACGGGCTTCTGGCGCGGCAGGAAGACGAAGGCCGGCTGAAAACCTCGCTTGTGGAAGATCTCGCGGCCCGTGTCGCACGCTTTCATGCCGGAGCGGAAGTGACGCGGGACTTCGGCGGTGCGACGGCCTTCGCCCGGATCGTCGCCGACAATGCCCATGACATGCTGGAAAAGGCGGGCGGCACCTTTTCGCGCGACGAAGCCGAGCGCACGAAAGCGCAATGCGACGAGTTGATCGAGCGGCATCGCAGGCTCATGGACAATCGCCGCGATGCAGGCTGGGTGCGGCGCTGCCATGGCGACCTGCATCTGGGCAATGTAGTGGAGATCGACGGCGCGCCGGTTATCTTCGACTGTATCGAGTTCAACGAGAACATCGCCTGCATCGACGTGCTCTATGATTTTGCCTTCCTGCTGATGGACCTCTCTTTCCGGGAAGGCGAGACGGCGCTGCTCGCCAATCGCGCTCTGAACGCCTATTTTGACCACATCGCCGAGGCGGATATCGACGAC
>CAYSVF010000253.1:0-4563 GCA_964434415.1 uncultured Parvibaculum sp. | reverse complement strand
ACGAAATTCTTCGCCGACAGAAGCTCGCCCGTCTCGCGGTCCAGCACATAGAAGAAACCGTTCTTCGGCGCATGCATGAGGACCTTGCGCTTCTCGCCGTCGATATCGAGATCGGCAAGCATGATGGGCTGAGTGGAGGTGTAGTCCCAGTTGTCGCCGGGCGTCTCCTGATAATACCACTTCATCCGGCCCGTATCGGGATCGAGCGCAAGGATCGAGGCGAGATAGAGATTATCGCCACCGCCCGGCGAACGGATTTCCCGCGTCCAGGGCGAGCCGTTGCCCGTGCCGACATAGAGTGTGTCGAGGTCGGGATCGTAGACCATCGAATCCCAAGCCGTACCACCGCCGCCGATCTTCCACCATTCGCCTCCCTTCCAGGTGGGAATGGCTTTTTCGAGTTCGGGGTTTTCCAATGGCTTGGAAGGATCGCCCGGCACCGTATAGAACCGCCAGGCCTGTTCGCCCGTTTCGGCGTCATAGGCGGTGATATAGCCGCGCACGCCATATTCGCCGCCGCCATTGCCGATCAGCACCTTGCCCTTCACGATGCGCGGCGCGCCCGTGGAGGTATAGGGCGCACCCGGTACCGTGTTCTTCTTCCAGACGACGGAACCGTCGCGTGCATCGAGCGCGAAGAGACGGCCGTCGAAGCTTGCGACATAGACCTTGCCCTTCCACACCGCGACGCCGCGATTGACCACATCGCAGCAACCATAGCGGCCCCATTCGCCCGGGACTTCCGGATCGAAGGTCCACAGCTCTTCGCCGGTCTTGGCATCGAGCGCGGCCACCTTGCCCCAGCTGAGCGAAATGAACATGCGTCCGTCGACCACGATGGGCGTGGCTTCCAGACCGCGCACCGTACCCGTGTCATAGGACCAGGACAGCGACAGATCCTTGACGGTGTCCTTGTTGATCTGGGTCAGCGGCGAGAAACGCTGCTCGTTATAGTCACGGCCATAGGCAAGCCAGTCGCCCGGACGCTTGTCCGCATTGATGATCGTGTCGCCGTCGATGTCGCCGATAATTTTCCCGGCCGCATCACCGGCAGTCTCGTCTCCACCGGCCTCCTCACTTGCCACGGCCGGTTGTTCGGCCATGCCGCTTGAATCGGTATCCGTTGCCGTTGTTTGTTCCGCGGTTTGCTGCGGAGCGTCGTCGCTGCCGCTAAAAATCAGCCAGCCGATCACGACGATCAGCACCAGCCCTGCGACGGCATTCACCGCCACGGGCCACTTTTTCGTGGAATCCGCCATTGTCTCCCCGTCCCGTTGTCCCTCGCCCGCTGCCGTGAAAGGCGCGCAGACTGCTTCTTCTTATGCGGAGTTACACTCCGCCTTTTGTCCAGAGAGTAGCGCAACCACCGAGAGGCGCAAATGGTTCGGCGGCGGATTGACGCAGCAAATTGCGCCCAAAATTTATGCAAGGTGACCAAATTGCGCCCAATTTAGCCAATCCGTCGCGCAAGACGATTCGCGCCGGGAGAATAATGACCGTTCTTTCAATAACTTATCCGAAACCGCCCGGAAAGCAGACCCGGCAGCGCTGCCGGACACTATCCGCGACCTCGGCAGGCGGCCCTCCTGCAAGCTTTCCCTCGGGGCCATCGGGGAAGCTGACTTATCGCCTTTCCGCTCTTCCTGAGAGCAGCAGGAGGACGGGCTCAAAAATTAGGCACTTTTGCCTTGGTTACATTATGGCAATCAAGCGGTAATGTAAGAAAATGCCTTGTTTTACAATGAGTTAAACCTGCACAACAAATCGGCACGTTTCTTGAGATAGAGGCTGACAGGCAATGTGCCGGGAGGCTCATTCCTTCTGATCAGAGGCGCGCAGAAAGACAGGCCCGGTGAGGCCTGCCGCAGCCAAGGAGAATAATTCGATGAAAGAAACTCAGATTTTCGCCAGGGGGCTGCGGCAGGTTGCCACCCGAACCGCGCTTGCCGCGGGGACGGGAGCCTTTGTCCTGCTTGCCGGCGCAGGTAGCGCCTTCGCCCAGGAGGCCGAGGCCCCGACCATCAATGCAGGCGACACCGCCTGGATGATCACCGCTACCGCGCTGGTGCTATTGATGACCATTCCCGGCCTGGCGCTCTTTTATGGCGGCATGGTCCGCAAGAAGAACGTGGTGGCGATGACCGCTCAGAACTTCGTCATGGCCGCGGTCGGGACCATCGTCTGGATGGTGGCGGGCTATTCCCTCGCCTTCACCGACGGCGGCAGCATGAACGCCGTCATCGGCGGCCTCGACAAGGCGTTCCTGTCGGGTGTCGGCGTGAATGCCGTTTCTGGCACCATTCCCGAAACCGTCTTCATGATGTTCCAGATGACCTTTGCGATCATCACGCCGGCGCTGATTACCGGCGCCTATGCGGACCGCATGAAGTTTTCCAGCATGCTTCTCTTCATGACGCTCTGGCTGGTCTTCATCTATTCGCCCGTGACCCACTGGGTGTGGGGCGGCGGCTTCCTTGGCGCCGATGGCGTGCTCGATTTCGCCGGCGGCACGGTGGTTCATATCAATGCCGGTATCGCGGGCCTCGTCTGCTGCCTCGTCCTCGGCCCCCGCAAGGGCTACGGCCATGACAACATGGCGCCGCACAATGTGGTGCTGACCATGATCGGCGCCTCGCTTCTGTGGGTGGGCTGGTTCGGCTTCAACGCCGGCTCCGAGCTTGCCGCCGATGGCCGCGCCGGCATGGCGATGGCCGTAACGCAGATTGCAACCGCCGCGGGCGTGCTGTCCTGGATGTTCGCCGAATGGCTCGTCCATAAGAAGCCGACCCTGCTGGGCATGTGCTCCGGCGCGGTGGCCGGCCTCGTCGCCATCACCCCGGCATCCGGTTTCGTGGCCCCCGGCGGGGCGCTCTGGATCGGCTTTGCCTCCGGCGTACTCTGCTTTTTTGCCGCGACCAGCCTGAAGAACGCGCTGGGTTATGACGATGCGCTGGACGTTTTCGGTGTGCACTGCGTGGGGGGTATCGTCGGCGCGATCCTGACCGGCGTCTTCGCCGCCGCCGCGGTCGGCGGCACGGCTGGCGGCCTGGAGGGCAACTGGCCGCAGGTCTGGATCCAGATCAAGAGCGTGCTGATCACTCTGGCCTATTCCGGCATCGGCAGCTTCATCCTGCTGATGATCGTGAAAGCCATTCTCGGCCTGCGCGTCACGCCGCAGGAAGAGACCGAAGGCCTCGACATCACGCTGCATGGCGAGACGATCCACTAAGGCCGGTTCGGCCGGCAGTGCGAAACGCATAATTCCGGACACGGATATTCAGAACAGGGAAAGGGCGCTTTTCGGAGCGCCCTTTTTTATGTCGGGCCTGTTACGCGATCCAATGAGACGACCCTTGGCTGCCAAAAAAGGAGTCAGTTGTTCACAGCATCATCCCGGTGCACATTTTTTGTGCAGCCAAGCCCGGTTTCATGGCCTCTGCGGCGGATTGTTTTTCCTTTCGCAATTCACCGCGAGGATTCAAGGCGTCGATTCAAAGACTTACCAAATGGTTCCTGTTCGGCACGGTTTTTGAAGATGCCTTTGCAACCCGCTCCCGCTTGCTTGCGGCAAACGTCCGGTAAGCCGGGCCTGGGAGATGAAGCCCGGCAGGGATCATGAGGGGAACGTCGGCACGGCCAGACATGCGCTTTATCAGTGACGCGTATGACCTGCCCGGCCAAATGAGAGAAGAGGAAACTCGATATGAAGCTCGTTATGGCAATCATCAAGCCGTTCAAGCTGGACGAGGTCCGCGAGGCGCTCACCGCCCTCGGGGTCCAAGGCCTGACGGTGACGGAAGTAAAAGGGTATGGCCGCCAGAAGGGTCAGACGGAAATCTATCGCGGCGCCGAGTATGCCGTGAACTTCCTGCCCAAGCTGAAAATTGAAGTCGCTGTGCCGACCGATCAGGCCGACAAGGTCGTTGCCGCTATCAGCGGTGCCGCCAAGACCGGTCAGATCGGCGACGGCAAGATTTTCGTGAGCTCGGTGGAACAGGTGCTGCGTATCCGCACCGGCGAAACCGACGCGGAAGCCCTCTGACCGTGCCGGGTTAGACGGGTACTCCCTGGGGAAGGCAACCTCGAAAGCGAGAGGAATTATGAGCAAGAAGATCAATTTCATGAAAATAGCGGGAGTGGCGGCGATCGCGTCGATCGCCGTGGCGTCGCCCGCTTTTGCGCAGGAGGAGCCGTTTACGCTCTCCGCGCCCGACACGGCGTATATCTTCAATACGCTGTCGTTCCTGATGACGGGCTTCCTCGTCATGTTCATGGCGGCCGGCTTTGCCATGCTGGAAGCAGGCCTCGTCCGTTCCAAGAACGTGGCGATGCAGTGCACGAAGAATATCGCCCTCTATGCCGTGGCCGGTATCCTCTACTACCTCATCGGTTACAACCTGATGTATTCGGGCGTTGACGGTGGGTATTTCGGTTCGATCGCCATCTGGGGCGTGTCGGACTCGGCCCCCACGGACGGCGCAGGCTATGCCTCCGCTTCGGACTGGTTCTTCCAGATGGTGTTCGTGGCAACCGCTGCCTCGATCGTGTCCGGTACGCTTGCGG
>CAYSVF010000252.1:0-4574 GCA_964434415.1 uncultured Parvibaculum sp. | reverse complement strand
GCCCTACAGCAAGGCCGCATGGGATGCCTTCAACAACGATCCTGCGCATAACCCGCCCGTCGCCTATCCGAAGGTCGAAGTGATCGTCGGTGCCAATGCGAAATTCGCGAAGGAAGCACCCGAGATCGTCGCGTTCCTGCGCAACTATCAGACAAACAACCAGATGGTGAGCAAGGCGCTTGCCTATATGCTGACGCACAAGGATGCCGGCGCGACGGGGGCAGCAGAACATTTCATCGCGACACGCGGCGACATATGGCGCAAATGGGTGCCGCCCGAAATCGCGGCGCGTATTTCCGGCGAACGCAAAGCGAAGGCGAAGAGCTTTCCCCTCACCTTTCAGCGCCCGATCGAAGACTGGGTGAACAAGACGATGAAGCAGTTCGTCGCAACATATGGCGACGCATTCCAGGCGGCAAGTTCCGTCATGCTGACCCTGATCCTGACGGTCGAACAATTGTTCAGCCTGCTGCCCTGGTGGCTTTTCATTCTGCTGGTCGCAGGCGCCGCGTGGCATGCCTCGCGCGGGGTCGTATTGCCCGTTGCGCTCTCCGCCACGCTCCTGCTGATCGGGTTTCTGGGGCTTTGGGATCTGGCCATCCAGACACTCGCCCTCATCGTCATTTCCGTCGGCATTTCCGTGCTGATCGGCGTACCGATCGGCATAGGGCTCGCGCAGAACGACATGGCACGGCGTATCGTGCGGCCTGTGCTCGATGCGATGCAGACCATGCCGAGTTTCGTCTATCTCATCCCGGCGCTGATGCTGTTCGGGCTCGGCAAGGTGCCCGCCGTCTTCGCCACCGTCATCTATGCCATGCCGCCGCTGATCCGGCTTGTCGATCTGGGCTTGCGCGGCGTGGACGAACGACTTGTCGAGGCGGCGGCCGATCTCGGCGCCGACAACAAACGGCGTCTTCTCGACATCAAGCTGCCGCTGGCGCTTCCCAGCATCATGGCAGGCATCAACCAGACCACCATGATGGCACTTTCCATGGTCGTGATCGCGTCCATGATCGGCGCGCGGGGGCTTGGCGAGGAGGTGTTGCTGGGTATTCAGCGGCTCGATATCGGACGAGGCCTCATTGCCGGCGTCGCCATCGTGGCGCTTGCCATCGTCTTCGACCGCATCACGCAGGCCTATGGCGGGCAGCGCGACGCGGCGCCCCGGTGATCAGCTAAGGGTCTTTTCCATCCGCCACATGGCGTCTTCACGATAGCCGATGACGGAGCCTTTCGGCGAAGGCGCAAGCCGTTCGAAACGCCAGCCCTGTTTCTCGTAGAACGCCCGCGCGCGGTCGTTGCCGACACGGCAGAGCAGAAAGAGCCGATTGTGCCCCGCCTCGCGCATGGCGCGTTCCGCGCGAGCGACGAGGTCGTCTGCGAGCCCCGTCCCATAGGCGGCCGGCAGAATGAAGAGCTGATAGAGCTCCTTCTCCTGCCACGACACGAGCCCCACAGGCTCGCCCTCTTTGCGGGCAATCAGGCAATCGGGGAGCATTTTGTCGGCACGGGCTTCGAAATAGGCCTGATCCGGCTTCCTGCCGAAACTCAACGCGGCGTGGCTTTCGTGCCAGCTCTGCCGCCAAACGAAAGCGAGCGCCGGAATGTCTCCGGCGCTCGCCCGTTCGATGTCGAATGTGCCGCCCAACTCAGAGGCCCAGCACGGCCTTTGCCATGATGTTGCGCTGAACTTCGTTGGAGCCGGCATAGATCGAGGCCTTGCGCAGCGAGAAGTAGTAAGGCGCCGCGGTGAAGGCACCCTTGGGACCCACTTCCGGCTCGTTCGTCTCGATCATGCCGTTTGCAATGGTCGGAGCTGCATAGTCGCCCAGCACTTCCACCATGAGATGCGAAATGGCCTGCTGCAGCTCGGTGCCGCGGCATTTCAGGAGCGAGCTTTCCGGACCGACATTGCCGCCGATGGACAGAGCCGAGAATATACGCAGCTCCGTATATTCCATCGCCGTGATCTGGCTTTCGAGGTCGGCGCATTTGGCGCGGAAGGTTTCATCCTCGGCGAGCGGCTTGCCGTCCACCTCGATGTCCTTCGCCATCTCGCGCACTTCTTCCAGCGCGCTGTAAAGGCCCGGCGAATAGGGATTGCCGCGCTCGAACTCGAGCAGGTATTTGGCGTAGGTCCAGCCCTTGTTCACTTCGCCGATCAGGTTTTCCTTCGGAACCTTCACGTCTTCGAAGAAAACCTGGTTCACTTCCTGGTTCGGCGCGGGCGTACCGTCGAGGCAGACGATGGGATCGACGGTGATGCCCGGCGTCTTCATATCGATCAGCAGGAAGGAAATGCCCTGCTGCGGCTTGCCCTCATTGGAGGTGCGCACGAGGCAGAAAATCCAGTCCGCCCATTGCGCCACCGAGGTCCAGATCTTGGACCCGTTGACGAGGAAATGATCGCCCTTGTCCTCGGCCTTGGTCTTGAGCGAGGCCAGGTCGGAGCCCGAGCCCGGTTCGGAATAGCCCTGGCACCAGAGCACATTCGTTTCCAGGATGTCGGGCAGGAAGCGCTTCTTCTGCTCTTCCGTGCCGAACTTCATGATGACGGGTGCCACCATGGTCGGGCCGAAGGGAATGGTATGCGGCACGCCGGCGCTGCCCATCTCCACGTTGAAGATGTATTTCTGCGACTGGGTGAAACCCGGCCCACCATATTCCTGCGGCCAGTTCGGCGCCAGCCAGCCCTTCTTGGCAAGCGACTTCTGCCACTGCACGTGGGCTTCCTTGGTGATGTAGCCATGCTTGGAGCGCGCATGCAGTTCGCGCATCTCCTGCGTGTAATGCTCTTCAATGAACTGGCGGACTTCCTGCCGGAACGCCTCGTCCTTTTCGCTGAATGCCAGATCCATGAGTTACTCCCTTCGGATATCGAAGGGGCGCCGCCACCCGTGCGGGCCGCGCCCCTTGCAAAGCTGTTAGCTCAAATAGGGCCTTACTCGACCTTGTCCAGGAACTGGAGGTCGGGCTTGCCTGCGAGCGTCGCACCCAGCGCGGGGAAAGCGGCCTGGAAATATTCCGACTTGCCATGCGCTTCCAGGTCGGCCTGAGAGGCGTACTGCTCATAGATGTAGAATGTCGAGGGCTCGGATTTGGACCTGAACAGATCGTATTGCAGGCAGCCCTTCTCATTGGCCTTCACCTTCTTGGCAAGGTCGCTGAACACGCTCTCGAATTCGCTTTCCTTGCCGGGCTGAACCTTCATCGTGGCCAGAATGCCGATCACACTCATTTTTCGCTCCCATCCTGTTTATCTGTTTGTTGTTGTGGGAACTTTAGGCTCTCCGCCGTCCCGCTTCAATCGATTGACCTGCCCAAAGACGGACATTTCGGGGCTCATCCGTGAACAAGCCCCCCGATCCGCCCCGCGCCAGCTTCATTCGCCCCGGTAGCTGGGGTCGCGCTTCTCGAAAAAGGCGTCCAGCGCCTCCTTGTGGTCCGACGTGTGGTGGGCAAGCGCCTGCATGGAGGCGGAAAGCTCCATGATGTTGTCGAAGCTCACCATCATGCCCTGACGCAGAAGCTGCTTGGTCATGCGCAGCACATCGGGCGCCTGCCGGGCCATTTTGGCCGCCACCTCCTGTGCGCGGTCCATCAATTGGTCGCCGGGCACGACTTCGGAGACAAGGCCCCATTCCTTCGCTGTCGCCGCGTCGATGGTATCGCCGGTGTAAAGGAGCTCGGATGCCCGGGCCATGCCGACGATGCGCGGCAGGAGCCACGCCCCGCCATCGCCGGGGATGAGGCCGATCTTGAGGAAGGTCGCGCCGAAGACCGCCTTGTCCGAGGCGATCCGCGTGTCGCACAGGCAGGCGACGTCATTGCCGAGGCCGATGGCCGGGCCGTTCACCGCCGCGATGACCGGCACCTCGATCCCCCAGACGGATTTGACGATGCGGTGAATACCGTTGCGGTAGCGCTCACGAATATGGACACCCGGGCCGCCGAAGCCGTCACCGCCCTCGCGCATGGCCTTCACATTGCCGCCCGCCGAAAAGGCCTTGCCCGCGCCGGTCAGGATCACGCAGCGCACGTCCCTGTCGGCATTGATCGCGGCCACGGCTTCGGTGAAGTTTCCGGCATCTTCCGGCGCCCCCAGCGGATTGCGGGCTTCGGGCCGGTTGATGGTGAGTGTGACGACCGGGCCTTGCTTTTCGAACAGCAGCGCTTCGCTCATGACGGGCCTTTCCTCCTGAAAGTTTTCGTTTCTGTTTCTTACGGTTCATTTCGGCGCAGAGACTGTGCCGCAAATAGAGCCATTAACCAACTCGCGGAAAGCCTTGTTAACAGATTTCCGTCACTCTCAATGCGATTCAACAAAAGGAGGCCTCGTCCGGGCGATGGGACGCGGCCGAGCAACGAGGTGGGCATGTCGGAGATTTCGGGACAGCGCCCGGACCAGGCGCATATGCCCGGTCCGGGAACAACGCCGTTTTTCGGCCTGTTGGCGCGCCTGTCCAGTTTCTATCGCACTCACAAGCTCGACAACCCTGCAACGGATCCCGAGACCGAGTTTGCGCAGATGCGCATCGTCGCGGAAGCGCAGGACATGCCGGTCCCCTATG
>CAYSVF010000251.1:0-4577 GCA_964434415.1 uncultured Parvibaculum sp. | reverse complement strand
GGCTTCAGCACGAAGCACAAATACTACTATTGCGGCGATCAGGTGACGGCCGAGCCGGAACATGTCGACGATTCGCTGGCGCGTTTCCGGTACACGTTCCCGGACGACAGCGTCTATCACCTCAACATGTTCCCGCTGCGCAAGTCCTATGTGAAGCGCCTCATGCACGAGATCGGCTTCCAGAAGATCACCACTTATGGCGACTTCAACGCGGACTATGACGAGAAGGAAACCGACTTTTACGTTCATGTTGCGGAGAAAGCCTACGATGACGAGTCCTGATACGAACGCCGTCGCCAAGGCAGAGGAATATTACGACAGCGACGATGCCGATAAGTTCTATTTCACCATCTGGGGTGGGAAGGACATTCACATCGGTCTGTACAAGGACGATGAGGAGCCCGTCGGCGATGCGAGCCACCGCACCGACGAGACCATCGCGTCCAAGATCCAGGGCCTCGGTCCCGACACCAAGGTTCTGGACATCGGTGCTGCCTATGGCGGTGCGGCGCGCTACCTGGCGGAAACATACGGGTGCCATGTCACCTGCGTGAACATCTCCGACAAGCAGAACGCGCTCAACAAGGAGATGTCCGTGAAGGCCGGTCTTTCCGACAAAGTCACGGTCAAGCACGGCAGCTTCGAGGATATTCCGGCGGAGGATAATTCCTTCGACGTCGTCTGGTCGCAGGATTCCATCCTGCACAGCGGCAACCGGAAGAAGGTGCTCGAGGAAGTGAACCGCGTGCTGAAGCCGGGCGGTCAGTTCATCTTCACCGATCCGATGCAGTCCGACAATTGTCCGGAAGACGTGTTGCAGCCGATTCTCGACCGCATCCATCTTGCGACGCTGGGCTCCCCGGGGTTCTACGACAAGGAACTCAAGGCGCTTGGCTTCGAGAAGCTCGGATATGACGACTACGTACACCAGCTTCGCCGCCATTACTGGCGCGTGGGGCAGGAGCTCAAGAACAATTATGACAAGCTTGTCGAGGTCGGCGTGAGCCGGGAATACATCGACAACATGATCAAGGGTCTCGAGCACTGGGTGAACGGCGCCGACAAAGGCTATCTGGCCTGGGGCATCATGCATTACCGCAAGGCCCAGTAAGCACTTGGCGAAAGCACCGGGCGGGCGTATTGTCCCGTTCAACGAATGAGGATCGAATGACTTACGTCGCGCACAAGATGATCGGTTGGTGGACCACCTGAGGGTGGCTCTGGACCAGATCGTGCGTCGATCCGACAGAAAGGCCGCCCGTTTCGAGGCGGCCTTTTTCGTTTCCTCCACCGGAGAAGGCCGTTTCCGAAAATGGCCTGAAAGGAGAGCCGGTGATGGAAATGGAGCAGGAATTCAGACTGGACGGGATCGTACCCTGGGGGCGGCGCCTCTGGGAGTATCGCGCCTTTTTCGCCCTGGAAGAGGCGGATCTGCGCGGAACCGTTCTGGATGTCGGGTCTGGGCCGTCGTCCTTTGCCGCCGAGGCTTCGGCGGCGGGTGCGCGGGTGACCGCGACCGATCCGCTTTACGCATTGGCCGGTGAGGTGATCGCGCAGCGTTTCGAGGAGACGCGCGGCGCGATGATGGAGGGCCTGCGTCAGGCGCGGTATCGCTTCCGCTGGTCGCAATATGGTTCGCCGGACGCCATCGAGACCATCAGGCGCGAAGCGCTGGCGCTTTTTCTGGCCGATTACGAAAGGGAAGGGGCGCGGCGTTATGTCGAAGCCTCCTTGCCAAGGCTGCCTTTCGGCGAGGACGCATTCCGTCTCGCGCTTTCATCTCACCTGCTGTTCCTTTACGGCGACGATCTCGACTTCGCCTTTCACATAGAGGCGTTGCACGAGCTGCTGCGCGTCGCCGGGGAGGTGCGGGTCTTTCCGCTGATCAATCTCGACGGGCGGCCGTCGAGCCATCTGCCGGGCGTACTCGCGCATTTCGCGCGCGAGGGCATGCAAGCGGAGCTGGTGCCGGTCCCTTACGAATTTCAGCGGGGCGCAACGAAGATGTTGAGGCTCAAAAGATGATCAGAGGGCGTGGCGCTCGAGGAAGTCGGAGATGACGCTGAATTCGACTTCGCTGTCCAGGAAGGGCGCATGGCCCTGGTCGGGCAGGGTGACGGCTGTCAGCGCGGGATGTTCCTCGGCCATCTTCGCCAGCGTATCGGCGGAGAGGATGTCGGAGTTCTCGCCGCGCAGCGCGAGGACGGGCACATGGGCGAGCGCCTTGAACTGGGCCCACATATCGGGCAGTTCGCCCTTGGCGGCGTCCAGTCCCTTGCGCATGGCCGTGCCGATCTTTGGGTCGTAGTCCATTTTCGGTGCGCCGTTTTCGTCGGTGGCGAAGGTGCGTTGCGAGAAGGAGCGCCATTCCCCGCCCGTGACATTGGGAAAGTCGCGCTCGTTCATCATGCGCAGCTTCACCGCCGCTTCGTCCCAGCTCGACGGGGTATCCATCGTGCCCGCATAGCCGGCGATGCGTTCCAGTCCCTTTGCTTCCACCTCGGGGCCGATATCGTTGAGGATCGCCGCCTTGAGGGCGACCGGCCGGAAGGCGGCCATCAGCATGGTGATGATGCCGCCGCGCGACGTGCCGATGAAGACCGCCTGATGGATACCCGCCGCCGTCATCAGGTCGAGCGTATCCATCAGTTCGTTCTGCGGCGTATAGGCGTCCGCGCTGCCCGCATATTCAGACAGGCCGCGTCCGCGCAGGTCCGGGCAGACAACGCGCCGCTCCTGCGACAGGAACCCAGCCAGCGCCTCGAAATCCTTGGAGTTGCGGGTCAGCCCCGGCAGGCAGATGACCGGCGTTTTCGGTGCGGTCCGCTCGCCATAGTCGCGCGCATAGAGCCTCAGTCCTTCCTGCGTGGTGTAGAGGAAGTCCCGATAGGGCGTGGGCTGCATGCGTTATCTCCCGCGGGTCATCACAAAAAGGGTCAGCGGTCGTCGGCCTCGACGACGGGAGCCATATGGCCTTTGGGGGCCGGGCGCACAAGCGGTAAATCGTCGGGCTTGCGCTCGGGCGGCGGGGTGGTGATTGCCGGTCCCGTATTACGCCGGAGATCGGCCCCCAGCCGGACAGGCTGCTCCTTGCCCTTGAGCCGCGCCCGATAGACTTCGAGGTTTTCCATCACACGCTGCACATAGTTGCGGGTTTCGGAATAGGGAATGTTCTCGATCCAGTCGATCGGGTCGACCGCCGTGGAGCGCGGATCGCCATACCGGTCCACCCATTGGTCGACGCGGCGCTTGCCGGCGTTATAGGCGGCGATACTCATGATGTAGGAACCGCCGAACTCGTTTTGCACGAGATCGCCGAGATGGGCGGCGCCAAGCGTCGCATTGTATTCCGCATCGGTAAGGCGGCTGCGCGAATAGGGCATGTTGAACTGCCGCGCAACAAGGCGCGCCGTCGAGGGCATGAGCTGCATCAGGCCGCGCGCACCGGCATGGCTGACGGCGTCGGCGTCGAATTCGCTTTCCTGTCGCGACAGGCCATAGACGAGCGAGGGTTCCACGCTGGGGCCGACCTGCTTCCAGTTTGGCATCAGGTTCGTCGGATAGGCCCGGTCGGTCAGCACGATATTGCGCATGGCCGCTGCCTTGGCGATACGGATCGACAGTTTCGGATTACCGAACTGCCGGGCGAGGTCGGAAAGGGCGGCGAGCTCCGCCGGGTCGTTCAGCCTGTCCGCCATATGCAGCATGAAGGTCCACAGCGTGCTCTGGCGGTCGATCTGGTGGAGGATTTTCGCCACCTGCACGAGTTCGCGTTTTTCGAAGCTCTGCTTTTCATCTCGCGGCAACGTCGGATCGTTGGCGAGTTTCAGCATGCCGTCACCGCCTTGCGTGGCCTGTGCGGCGATGGCGAGCTGGCCGTAAAAGGTCGTCGGATAGGCGGAGGCTTCGGTGTAGAAGCGCTTGGCCCGGTCTGCATGGCCGCCCGCTTCCGCTGCCCGGGCCAGCCAGTATTTTGCACGGGCCTTGCTGATCGGCGTCGAGACGCCCTTGTCCAGCCGGTCGAAATGGGCGGCGGCCTGGGCGGGTTCGTTCAGATATTGAAGCGCAATCCAGCCGGAGAGGAATTCGGCGGCGGCGAAGTCCGCGCCTTCGGTGAGGCCGTGTTCGGAGGCGATCTCATAGGCCTGCTTGTAGAGCCCGTCCGCCAGCGCCTTTCTGGCCGCGATGCGCCGTTCCACCCACCAGCTATCGGGCCGCACCATGTCGCTCGGGCTTGCCGGCGCGGTCAGCAGCAGCGGCAGGGCCATCGTGTCGTTGCCCTTGCGGCGCTCATAGCGGACCTGATCGAAGATCAGGCCGGGGTCGCGGCGCAGATAGTCGGGGACGCGCGAAAGGGCGTTTTCCGCCTTGCTGGAGCGGCTGGCGAGGTGAATGCGCGCATCGGCGAGCTTCTGCGCGTCTTCGCCCAGCATGGCCGCCGTCTTTCGGGCATCGGTGCTGCGGCGTTCCCAGAGAAGCCGGGCCAGCCGTGCCATCTGCACGTCCTGCGTCAGATATTGTCCATATTGCGAGATGATTTCCTTCTGCCGGGTGGCGGAGAAATCGTTTTCCGCCCA
>CAYSVF010000250.1:0-4658 GCA_964434415.1 uncultured Parvibaculum sp. | reverse complement strand
GTCTTCTCCGTCCAGACCAGCGAAGAACGGTTGCCGACCATGGGCAGGATGGCGAACGGCCCGCCGGGCAGGAAATATTCCTGCGCCACGCCCTCATGCGGCAGCTCATGCTCGACGCTGCAAACGATGCCGGTCTGATTATAGGACCAGCCGACGGTCTTGATGCCCGCCGCATTGCGCGTGGGCGAGCCGCGCCCGTCACAGGCGAGGCAAACCTTGGCCTTCACCGTCGAGCCGTCGGCGAGATGCCCCGTTACATGCGACGCGCCATATTCCACGCTCTTCACCGCATTGGGCGCGACAAGGCGGATATTGGGCTCCGCCGCCACCGCCTTTTGCAGCGCGATACGTGTATGCCGGTTCTCGATCAGATTGCCGAGCGGTTCGTCGCCGATTTCCGTGTGATCGAAATGCAGGAAGAAGGGCGAAGCCCCTTCCGAGAGCCGCCCGTCCGAGACCACGATGTCATTGATGGGCTGCATCCGGCCTTTCAGATGCGGCGTCACACCCAGCCGGTCGAACATGCGGCAGGAGGCAAAGGCGATGGCGGAGACCCGCCCGTCGAATTTCGCATCCGTCGCGGTCGCAGGGTCCAGCGCATCCACCGCCGTTACCTGAAGCCCGCCCTGCGCCAGGGCCAGCGCCAGCGGAAGGCCGGAAAGACCGCCGCCGACAATCAGCACATCGCTGTCGATCATTTCGCTCATGACGACAAGATTGGCCGGAAGCCGCCATATGTCCAGTGCTTAACCGGTGCCTTCTCGTCGCAGGGGAGGTGCCGATGGACGGACGCCATCCCCGGGCGCTACTCTTTCCCCAACAAACAAGAAAAACGGGAGGAGAAGGCGATGGGAGAGACCCGAGACGACCTGAAAACGCCCCACACAGCCCCGAAGACCGGCATCGGCCTGACCGCGCTGGACGACGACTACCGCGAAGACCTCTACCGCGTGCTGGACGAGATGCGGCAAGCCGACCCCGTCCACCGCGACCGGGAGCTGGGCCGCATCTTCCTCACCCGCCATGACGATGTCCGCGCCGTGCTGCGCGACAAATCTCTCCATGTCGATCCACGCGGCGCCCTGCCCGATTCCTATATCCGCCTCATCACCAATGCGCCAGCGGACCGGGAGGACGAGTTCGAGCCCTCCATGATCTTTTCCGACGAGCCGGACCATATGCGCCTGCGCCGTCTGGTGAGCCAGGCCTTCAATCCGCGCTCCATCGAAACCATGCGCGCACGCATCGGTGAGATTGCCGACGAATTGCTCGATGAAATGGAAGGGAAGGAAGAAGTCGATTTCATCAAGGCTTTTGCCGGTCCACTGCCAACGATCGTGATCGCGGAGATGCTGGGCGTGCCGCTCGACCGCCGCGCCGACTTCAAGCGCTGGTCGGACGATATCGTGCTCGGCTTCGATCCCGTCGCGAGCCCGGAAACGCGCCGGCGCATCGAGGCCTCCTCGGAAGCCATGCGGGCCTTCTTCACCGAGACGATTGCGCGCCGCCGGGAAGAGCGCGGCGACGATCTCATCTCCGACCTCATCCGCGCCGAGGAAGAAGGCGAGAAGCTTACCAATGACGAGATCCTCTCCATGTGCACGCTGCTGCTCACGGCGGGGAACGTCACCACCACAGACCTCATTGGCAATGGCGTTCATGCGCTGCTGGCGCATCCGGCGGAGTTCGAAAAGCTGAAAGCCGATCCCGACCTGATCGAGAACGCGGTGGAGGAAATGCTTCGCTATGATTCACCGGTGACGGATTCCGGGCGCTTTCCGCTCGAACCCTATGAAGTCGGCGGCGTGACGGTGGAGCCTGGCCGTTCCATTTCGACCTCGCTCGCGGCCGCGAACCACGATCCGTCAATCTATCCCGAGCCTCATAAATTCGACGTGACGCGCGAGGACACGCATAACCAGTCTTTCGGGGGCGGCATGCGAATCTGCCTTGGTGCGCCGCTTGCCCGTCTCGAAGCGCAGATCGGCATTGCGAAACTCATTCAGCGCTTCCCGGATATGAAACCGGGCTCGACTCCGCCCCGGCGGCGTCATTTGCCCTCTTTCCGCGGGTTCGAAAAGATGCCGGTTCGGCTCTGAGCAACTTTCCTCCAAGCCAAGGAGTCCTGACGTGACGCCTCCACGCAAGCAGCCCGTCGCCGCCGTCACCCATGACTGGAGCCATATGAGCGCGCTGGAACTGGGTGCGCTCTTCGAGGATCGCGTGGCCGATCCGCGCGACGTGACGGAAGTCTTTCTCGCCCATGCCGAGGAGAACGATTCCGACCACCGCATCTATGTGCGGCTGACGAAAGAACGCGCCCGCACGGAAGCCGCCGCCGCCGCCGATCGCGCGAAACGGGGCCTTCGGCGCGGCCCGCTCGACGGTGTGCCTCTCTCCTGGAAAGACCTTTTCGATATGGCGGGCGAACCGACCGCCGCGGGCTCGCTGCCGTTGAAGGACCGTGTCCCCGCGCGGGATGCGGAAGTCCTGACACGCCTGACCCGGGCGGGCCTTGTCGCGCTCGGCAAGACGACCATGACAGAGCTTGCCTTTTCCGGCCTCGGGGTGAACCCGAATTTCGGCACTCCAGCCAACCCGTGGGACGACAAGGTGGAACGTGCGCCGGGCGGCTCTTCCGCCGGCGCGGGCGTCTCGGTCGCCTCCGGCCTCGCAGCCGCGGCCATCGGCACGGATACGGGCGGCTCGGTGCGCATCCCCGCCGCCTGGAACGGGCTTGTCGGCCTCAAGACCACACATGGCCGCGTACCGCTCACCGGCACCGTTCCCCTTTCGCACACCTTCGACACGGTGGGACCGCTGACCCGCGACGTCGCCGACGCTGCCGCGCTTTTCGGCCTGCTCGCCGGGACCGGAACGCCGGATCTGGAGGGGCACGAACTCACCCGGACCGTTCTCTGGCTGCCCAAAGGCGTGGCGGGCGA
Organism: uncultured Parvibaculum sp.; assembly: GCA_964434415.1. Classification (GTDB taxonomy): domain Bacteria; phylum Pseudomonadota; class Alphaproteobacteria; order Parvibaculales; family Parvibaculaceae; genus Parvibaculum. The sequence continues at coordinate 1,713 of CAYSVF010000250.1, read as the reverse complement.
TATAGGCTGGCAAGGGCTCGACGACGGCATCGCCGCTGCGGTCGATGCCGCGCTCCAGAAGCTCCTCGCCAAAGGCGTTCGTATCGTCGAGCACGACCTGCCCGAACTCGACGAGATCAACGCGCTGGCCTGGTCGCCGACCGAAAGCCGCCTTGTGGCGGACGCCTATGCGCTGTGGGGCGAGATGCTGCGCGCCAATGAGGACAGGATTTTCCGACCGGTCTTCGAACGCGTAACGGCGGGTGAAGCCCTGAAAATCGCGGAGCTGATGCGCGCCGATGCGCGGCGCGAGGACATCCGGAACCTCTACCTTGCCCGTACCGCCGGCGTCGATGCGGTGGTGATGCCCACCGTCGCCATCGCGCCGCCGCCCATCGCCGAGCTGGAACCCGGCGGCGATGCCTATGGACAGGCAAACCGCATGGCGCTGCGAAATACCACCATCGGCAATCAGCTCGGCCTTTGCGCCATTACACTGCCCGTTGGCCATGATGCGAAAGGCATGCCGGTCGGCCTGATGCTGCAGGCCGCGCCCGGCCATGACGAGAAGCTGCTGCGCCTTGCCAGAGCTATCGAAAAGGCGCTGCACTAGATAAGGAAAAACCCCGGAGATTTCTCTCCGGGGTTTCGTTCACAGACAGAAGAGCCGTCAGTTTGTCGGCTGCATCCGCGCCCTGTCTTCCAGCGCGCGCTTCTGGATATAGGCCTTGATGGCGTCGGCCTCTTCCTCGCTGATGAGATCGGCAAAACTTGCCATGCCGCGATCCTTCAGCATGCCGCCCCGCACGATGTCCTGGAAGTGCTCGCGCGTCACTTCGTTCATCCGGCGAAGGTCCGGCGTGATGCCAGTGCTGATCGCCAGCGCACCGTGACAGACCATGCAGTGCCGGGCGAAGGAGACTTCACCCTCACGCACCGTCGCCTCGTCGGCGGTGAGCGCCGGCCAGGCCGGAATGGACTGGTCGCGCATGGCGAGCTTCGGCAGCTCTTTCGTGCCGCCCAGCTTGAAGACGAGCATGCGCCCGTCATTGCCATACTTCGCCGCCGCCGAGGTACGCGCATCGCCCGAGGCGATATTCACGCCGCCCCAGCCCGCCAGCACGGCGAGGTACTGCGTACCGTCGATCTCATAGGTGACGGGCGGCGCGACGATGCCGGTCTGGATATTCTGTGTCCAGACTTTCTCGCCCGTCTTCGCGTCATAACCGTAAAGATAGCCGTCCGCCGTGCCCTGGAAGACGAGGCCGCCCTTGGTGGCCAGCACGCCGCCATTGAGCGGGGCGGGATATTCCACCTGCCAGGCGACTTCGCCCTTCACCGGATCCCATGCCTTCAGGAAGCCATGGCTCTCCGGAATTTCGCCGAGCGACTTGATCGCGTCCACATAGTCCGCCCAGTCGAGACCGGTGTTCCACCAGTTCTGCTCCGGCGTGTATTTCTTGTCCTTCTTCCATTCCGAAGACAGCGAATAGATGCCGGCGATGTCCTGCGTCGGCAAATAGACATAGCCGGTGTCCGGGCTGTAGGCCATCGGATGCCAGTTGTGACCGCCATTCGCGGACGGCAGGATGAACTGCGTCTTGTCCTTGTAGTCGGCATTGTCGGTTTCGACCGGACGGCCCGTCTTCATGTCGATATGGCTCGCCCATGTCACCGTCACGAAATTCTTCGCCGACAGAAGCTCGCCCGTCTCGCGGTCCAGCACATAGAAGA
>CAYSVF010000249.1:0-4658 GCA_964434415.1 uncultured Parvibaculum sp. | reverse complement strand
AATATATGCAGGGCATTCTCGAAAGCTCGCAGACCCTGCTCGACACGGTGAACGACATTCTGGATCTCGCCGTGATCGAAGCGGGCGCGATGACGCTCGACCTGTCGGACATGGAAATTTCCGAAGTGCTCTATGCGGCGGAGGAATTCGCGCAGCGCCCGGCCCAGAAGAGCAAGGTGGGCCTGAAAGTCGACTGCCCGGCCGATACCGGCGCGATCCGCGCCGACGAAAAGCGCATCAAGCAGATCATGATCAACCTCTTGTCGAACGCGCTTTCCTTCACCAGCCCCGGCGACACCATCACCATCGGTGCGCGGCGGCATGAGAATTCGGTCGAGCTTTACGTGGCCGATACGGGCGACGGCATCAAGCCGGAATTCCAGTCCACCGTCTTCGACCGTTTCGAAGCGCATGGCGGGCAGGGCCGCCGCCGCGGCGCGGGGCTCGGCCTGTCGCTGGTGCGCTCCTTCGTGGAACTGCATGGCGGCTGGGTGACGCTGGAAAGCGCGCCCGATCTCGGCACCTGCGTGACCTGCCACCTGCCGGTCCGCGCCGCCCCGCCCCGGCCCGCCGAAACGCCCGCGCCGGGCGATAGGGACGCGGTGGTGGACTGAGCCTATTCCATCGTCATTCCGGGCTTGACCCGGAATCCACCTTCAAGCGTCAGCTCGCCAGGCGTTCCGGCTCTTCCACCTGAGGCCGCGCATTGGACGGCGCGGGGTTGGAAAACTCCATGGCGCCGTCGTCGAGCTTGCCGAAGCGCAGCATCATCATATCCTTGGCGTAGTTCTGATAGAGCTTCCACGGCTTGCGGTCGCCCTGCCTCGGGAAGAGATGCTGTGCGCGCTGGATGTAGCCCGACGAAAGGTCGAGCCAGGGCTCCTCGCCCACATTCGGATCGGTCACGCGCGGGGTACACTGACGATTGCCGGACTTTTTCATCTCGTTCAGCAACCGGCACACATATTCGCAGGTGAGGTCGCATTTCAGCGTCCAGGACGCATTCGTGTAGCCGAAACAGGAAGCAAGGTTCGGCACGTCTGAATACATCATGCCCTTGTAGCTCATCGTTTCGCTGGGGTGGATCTGCGTGCCGTCCACGCTGAGATCGACGCCACCCAGCATTTTGAGCTTGAGCCCCGTCGCGGTGACGATGAGGTCGGCTTCAAGTTCCTTGCCGGATTTGAGCAGGATGCCTTTCTCGGTAAAGCGCTCGATGTGATCGGTCTCGACCGAGGCCTTGCCCTCGCGGATGGAGGCGAAGAGATCACCGTTCGGCACGAGGCAGAGGCGCTGGTCCCACGGATTATAGGACGGCGTGAAATGCGTCTTCACGTCGAAATCCGGGCCGAGTTCGGCGCGCACGCCCTTGAGCAGAAGCGACTTCACCTTTTCCGGCGCCTTGCGGCACATGCGGAAGAAATACATGCCCAGCAGCACGTTCTTCCATCGGGTCATGCCATAGGCGAGTTTCACGGGCAGGTTACGGCGCAGCCAGTTGGCGATCTTGTCTTCCGCGGGCCGCGCGACGACATAGGTCGGCGAGCGCTGCAACATGGTGACATGCGCGGCGTCTTCCGCCATTTCCGGCACCAGCGTGACGGCGGTTGCGCCCGAACCGATCACCACGACCTTCTTGTCCTTGAAGTCGATGTCGTCGGTCCATTTCTGCGGATGGACGATACGGCCCTTGAAATCCTCCGCCCCCGGAAAGTCCGGTGTATAGCCTTCGTCGTAATCGTAATAGCCCGAGCAGACGAAAAAGAAGTTGCAGGTGAACTCGGCGGTCTCGCCCGTATCGCCGCGTTCCGTCTTCACCGTCCACAGCGCATGTTCCGACGACCAGGCAGCGGACTTCACCATGTGGCTATAGCGGATGTGCTTGTCGATGCCGTAATCGGCGGCGGTCTCTTTGAGGTAGTTCAGGATGTTCGGCCCGTCGGCGATGGCCTTGGCTTCCTTCCAGGGGCGGAAGGAATAGCCCAGCGTGTACATGTCGCTGTCGGAGCGGATGCCGGGATAGCGGAAGAGATCCCAGGTGCCGCCCATGCGCTCGCGGCCTTCCAGGATCACATAGGAGCGGTCCGGGCAGTTGGCCTGCAGGTGGTAGCCCGCGCCAATGCCGGAAATACCTGCCCCCACAATGACCACGTCGAAATGTTCCGTCCCCATATATCTCGCTCCCGGAAGTAGTTGATCGTTTCGCTCGGTTTTATACCTTGCTGACATTTTATCAGAATATATCCGAGTGTGCCGTTACGTTTTATGTGAGGTTTCGTAACCGAGCGGAAAAGGCGGTTTTCTGGGGGAGTCAGGGAAAAAACGCCGATAACTCCGCAAGGCGGAAGCCTTCGGAGGTTTGATCGGCTTTCTTCTGTCCTTCCCCTCCAGTTCATCCTTGGGAGGAAGGGGCGCGGGGCCGAACTCGAACCGCACATGTCCTGCATGTGACATGTGGCACGTGTAGGGGCGGCGCTCGTCCCGCCCCGCGCACGGCATTTTTTCGTCTTCTACGGGGGCGCTTTTTCAGCCTGCGTGCGTCCGGCGAAGCCGGGGTTTGTCACGCCCCGGGTTGCGGATGCCGCCCGGCCTCCCGCGCCGCCTGACAACCCGGCGGCGCCCCTTCAGTTGAAGGCCGGTCCCATCAATATGGGGGTGGGTTCGAAGGGGAGGATAAGTTTCTCGACCGTCATTGCGCCTGTCGGCGTTTTTCCCCATACCAATCCCATGAACGCACCCCGCCCCTTTACCTACGACCCGCCGGCGGAGCCCTGGCTTACCGTGCTGCATGAGGATGACGACATTCTCGTGCTGTCGAAACCGTCGGGCCTTCTCACCGTGCCGGGAAAGGAGCCGCATCTTGCCGATTGTCTGGAAGCGCGCGCGGTGACGCGCTGGGGCGCGGCGCGGATCGTTCATCGGCTCGACAAGGACACCTCCGGCGTCATGGTGCTGGGCCGCCACGACAAGGCGCAGCGCCATCTCGGCAAGCAGTTCCAGAGCCGCCGCGTGGAGAAGACCTATATTGCCCGCGTCGCCGGCCATGTGAATGGCGACAGTGGCGAGGTGGACCTGCCGATTGCGACCGATCCCGAACGCCGCCCCATGCAGAGGATCGACCATGAGCGCGGGCGCGCCGCCATCACGCGCTGGGAGGTCGTGGCGCGCGAAGAGGGCGCGATGCCTGTGACGCGGCTGCGGCTCACGCCGATCACGGGGCGCTCGCATCAGTTGCGGCTGCATCTCATGCATCTCGGCCACCCCATACTGGGCGACGCCTTTTATGCCGATGACGAGATTTTCGAGGCCGCGCCGCGTTTGCAGCTCCATGCGGAAACGCTGTCCTTGCGTCACCCCAATGGCGGCGCGAGGGTAAGCTTCACCGACCCCACGCCGTTCTAGAGGCAGACAACATGGCGAAACCCTATGAACTCTTCTACTGGCCCGGCATTCCGGGCCGGGGCGAATTCATCCGTCTGGCGCTGGAAGATGCCGCCGCGCCTTATGTGGATGCCGTGCGCGAACGTCCGGACGGCCTTGCCGAAATGCAGAAGCTGATGGAGGAGAGCGAGCGCCCCTCCTTCGCCTGCCCGATCCTGCGGCACGGAAGAACGGTGATCGGCCAGACGCCGCTCATCCTGCACTGGCTCGGGCCGCGCATCGGCCTTGCGCCGGAGGCGGAAGCGATGCGGCTCTGGCTGCACCAGATCCAGCTCACCATCGCCGATTTCGCGGTGGAGGCGCATGACACGCATCACCCGATTTCGGTGGCGATGTATTACGAAGAGCAGATCGAGGAATCGAAGCGCCGCGCGAAATGGTTCCGCGAAAGCCGCCTGCCGCAAATTCTCGGCTGGTTCGAGACGATCCTCGAACGCAACCCGGCAAATGCGAAACGCAAAGGCCCCGTGCTGGCCGGGCGCAGCGTGACCTATGCCGATCTCTCGCTCTATTTCCTGATCGACGGGCTCGACTTTGCCTTCCCCAAGGCGATGAAACGGGCGAGCCGCAAGGCGCCGCTCACCCGTGCCCTGGTCGAGGCCGTGGCCGCGCGACCGAATATCGCCGCCTATCTCGAAAGCGAGAGGCGGCAGGACTTCGGCGACGGTCTGTTCCGGCGCTATCCGGAACTGGACGGCTAGGGCGGTTCAATATTCCCTGTTGTCATCCCGGCTTTATGCCGGGATCCAGGGGCGGAGAGCACAAAGCCCTTGGCCCTTGGGCCCCGGGACAAGCCCGGGGTGACAGGCAAGAGTGCGACTACTCGCCCCGGAGTTACTCGCCCTTGAGGGTGTTCTGAACCTCGTTCGCATCGGCCTGGGCCTTGGCGAGGTCCGTTTCGGCGATCCCGGCGCGGGCTGCCTTGGCGGCCTTTTCGAGCTCGGCCTTGCGGGCGGCGTCGGTCGTATTGGGAATGGCCCCGCCGGTCGCCTTGCAGGGGTTGAGCTCATCGGCATCGAAGCCGTCGCCCTTCTCGCCGACAAGGCAGTTCAGCGCGTGGTGCAGATGCATATGCACGCCTTTAAGGCCGCTGGACCCGGCGGCGAAGCCGGCGTGCTGGGCCGCGGTCTCGGCGGATTTGGCCGCATCGGCGGCGCTGGCCGGCGCGGCGAAGACGAGCCCGCCTGCCGTCAGCGCGAAGCCGGCGGCAAGGATGG
>CAYSVF010000248.1:0-4659 GCA_964434415.1 uncultured Parvibaculum sp. | reverse complement strand
CGTCGCGGGCGATCTCGCCTCGCCCCGCGACGTGGACGGGCTGGTGCCCCGCGCGGCGGAGGCGCTGGGGCCGCTCACGCTCCTCGTCAACAATGCCTCGCTTTTCGAGCACGACACCGCCTCGGGCATGACGGCGGAAAGCTGGAGCTCGCATCTCGATACCAATCTGCGCGCGCCCGCCTTTCTGGCGCAAAGCTTCGCCATGCAGCTTCCCGACGGGGTGGAAGGCAATATCGTCAATCTCATCGACCAGCGCGTCTGGCGCCCGACACCGCATTTCTTCTCCTATACCGTCAGCAAGATGGCGCTGTGGGACATGACGCAGGTCATGGCGATGTCGCTGGCCCCGCGCATTCGCGTGAACGGCATCGGGCCGGGACCGGCCATGCGCAATGCGCGTCAGTCTCCCGAGGACTTTGCCAAACAGGTCAAGGGCACGATCCTCGGCCGGGGCACCTCGCCGGAGGAAATCTGCGCCGCGCTGCATTTCATCCTCGCCTCGCCCGCCATGACCGGCCAGATGATTGCGCTGGATGGCGGACAGCATCTTGCCTGGGAGACCCCGGACGTCGTAGGCATAAAGGAATAAGCGCGAAAAGAGCTGATCGAGGCCCGTTGGGGAGGCGGACCGCCCTACTCAAGCATTTTCGGCGAAAGCGAGTAGACTTTCGCGGCTCGAGAATGCGTCGACCCCAAGAGCCTGGAATGGACCGAATGAACAAGCCCGACAATGTAACGCCGCTGAAGATTGCCGATGCCGAACGCGGGCTGCGGCATGTATTCGTGCGCGACCTGCTGCTGGATGCCCATATCGGCGTCTACAAGCATGAACTGGGCAGCGCCCAGCCCATCCGCGTGAATGTGGACTTGTCGGTGAGCGAAGCCCCGCATGGCGATGCGCTGGACAATGTCGTCTGCTACGCCACCGTGGTGGATCGCATCAAGGCCATCGTCGCCGAGGGCCATCTCAACCTTGTGGAGACGCTTGCCGAACGGATCGCCGCCGTCTGCCTGGAAGACGAGCGCGTCCAGACGGCGCGTGTGCGTGTTGAAAAACTTGCCGTAATCCCGGAGGCCGCCGGCGTCGGCGTGGAGATCGAGCGACACCGTCCCCGCCCCTGATTTTCATCGCATGCGCGTTCGCCATAACCATGCTCTCCGGCAACGCTCAAAAAGCCTCCGAAAAGCGCTAATGGATTCAACGGCTTGGTACGGCGGGACGACGCACACGGACAAATTTTGCACAGCAGCAGACGGGCGGCGTTAACCATATCCGCGGCTGACATAAATTGCCGGTGCCTGTCATCCTCCCTTGAAAAAAACGAAAACTTTTATCTATTTCAAGGGCTTACGATTCGCGGTGTGTGACAGCTTCTGTCACAAAACCTAAAGATTACAGGATGTTGACCTAATCCTTGCAGGAATAACCCACAAACTTATCCACAGCTCTTGTTGACGAGATAAGGACCCGAAACGGGTCTCCCGCTAGACTGCGCCCAGAATGACCGACGAAACCGAAAACAGCGGCCCCGACAGCCCTTCCGGCGGCGAGAAAAACAGGACCGGCGTCGAGGTCATCGCGGATCAGGTGAAACGCCTGCCCGACAGCCCGGGTGTCTATCGCATGTACGACGCCAAGGGAGACGTGCTGTATGTCGGCAAGGCGCGCTCGCTCAAGAAACGCGTCTCGAGCTATGCGAAGATGGGCGGGCATACCAACCGCATCGCCCGCATGATCCTCGCCACCGCCTCCATGGAATTCATCACCGTGGAGACGGAGACCGAGGCGCTGCTCCTCGAAGCCAATCTCATCAAACGGCTGAAACCCCGCTACAACGTGTTGCTGCGGGACGACAAATCCTTTCCCGACATCCTGCTGACAGGCGATCACGACTTCCCGCAGGTGGTGAAGCATCGCGGCGCGCGCTCCCGCAAGGGCGACTATTTTGGTCCCTTTGCAAGCGCCGGCTCGGTGAATGCCACGCTCAACGCCCTTCAAAAGGCCTTCCTGCTGCGCTCCTGCTCCGACAGCGTATTCGAGAGCCGCACACGGCCCTGCCTTCTCTTCCAGATCAAGCGTTGCTCCGCGCCCTGCACCGGCGAAATCTCGAAAGAGGATTACGCCGAGCTTGTGCGGGAGGCGCATGACTTTCTGCGCGGGCGCAGCCGCAAGACGCAAGGCGAACTGGCCCGATTGATGGAAGAAGCCGCTGCGGAGAGGGATTACGAAACGGCCGCCGTCTATCGCGACCGCATCCGCGCGCTCACGCAAATCCAGCAGCATCAGGGCATCAACCCGCAAACCGTGGGCGAGGCGGATGTCTTCGCCGCCTATCAGCAAGGCGGCCAGACCTGCGTCCAGGTCTTCTTCTTCCGCGCCGGGCAGAACTGGGGCAACCGCGCCTATTTTCCGCGCCACGACAAGGAAATGGACCCCGAGGACGTGCTCGACGCCTTCCTCGCCCAGTTTTACGAAAACCGCCCGCCCCCGCGCATGGTGCTGCTGAGCCATGATATACCCGGCCGCGAGCTGCTGGTGCAGGCGCTGACCCTTCGCGCGGACCGGAAAGTCGCCGTCGGCGTCCCCCGGCGCGGCGAGAAGCGCGAGCTTGTCGAACATGCCATGACCAATGCCCGTTCGGCCTTGGGACGGCGTCTTGCCGAAAGCTCCACCCAGCGCACGCTGCTGGAAGGCGTGGCGGAAATCTTCGGCATGGAAAGCGCGCCGGAGCGCATCGAGGTCTATGACAACAGCCATATTCAGGGCTCGAACGCCGTGGGCGGCATGATCGTCGCGGGCCCCGAAGGCTTCATGAAAAACCAGTACCGCAAATTCAACATCAAGAACGCTGGCCAGGAGGCCGGCGAGTTCGGCGGCGACGATTACGCCATGATGCGCGAAGTGCTGACGCGACGCTTCACCCGGCTGCTCAAGGAGGAAGGCGAGAAAGAAGAAGGCGAGGACCGCAGCGGCGCCTGGCCCGACCTCATCCTGATCGACGGCGGCGCGGGCCAGCTCAAAATCGCCCTGGAAGTGCTGGACGAACTCGGCATCGACAGCGTGACCGCCGTCGGCGTCGCCAAGGGGCCTGAACGCGATGCAGGCCGGGAACGCTTCTTCATGCGCGGGAAGCCCGACTTCATGATGGAGCCGAGAAACCCCGTCCTCTACTACCTGCAACGCCTGCGCGACGAGGCGCACCGCTTCGCCATCGGCAGCCACCGCGCGCGGCGCTCCAAGGCAATCGGCACCAATCCGCTGGACGAGATCCCCGGCGTCGGCCCGGGTCGCAAGCGCGCGCTTCTGCGCCATTTCGGTTCGGCACGGGCCGTTTCGCGGGCCGGAATCTCCGATCTGGAGGCGGTGGACGGTATTTCCGCAACGCTGGCCCGCACCATTTACGACCATTTCAACGGAAGCGCCGGGCGCGAAAGCGGCGACACAGCCGGAAAATAGCGAACCGGCCTCAACAAATGCGCTCCGGGTGATAGAGTGCGCGGCGAAGACACCGCAATTTGCCGCGCTCAAGAAAAGCCCACACGACCATGGCGACCAATCTTCCCAACCTGCTGACCTATTTCCGCATCCTCTTGGTGCCCCTCGTGGTCATCGCCCTTTATCTGGAAGAGGATGCGGGCAACTGGACGGCGCTGGCGCTCTTTGCGATCGCGGGCATTACAGACTGGCTGGACGGCTATCTCGCCCGCGCCTGGAACCAGACCTCCAATCTAGGCCGGATGCTCGATCCCATCGCCGACAAGCTGCTGGTCTCCGTCGTGCTGCTGGCGCTGACCTGGCAAGGCACGATTGCCGGCTATTCGCTCTGGGCGGCGATAATCATTCTCTGCCGGGAAATTCTGGTTTCGGGGCTGCGCGAATATCTGGCGGGCCTGCGCGTCAGCGTGCCCGTGACGCAGCTTGCGAAATGGAAGACCGCGATCCAGATGATCGCGCTGGCCTTCCTGCTGCTGGGCCCGGCGGGCGACCATATCATGCCGGGCATTACCGAACTGGGCCTCACCCTGCTTTGGGCCGCGGCCATACTGACCCTTTACACGGGCTATGATTATTTCCGCGCCGGGCTGAGGCATATCGACGATACGCGCCCGCCGGAACGTCCCGCAGGCGCACCGGCAACCCCCGGCGGGAACGCGGCCAATGGAGACGCCGCGCCATGAAGCTTCTCTACTTCGCCTGGGTAAAACAGAAGACCGGCACGGCGGAGGAAGATGTGACGCTGCCGCCGGAAGTGACCGATGTCACCGGCCTGATCGACTGGCTGCGCCAGCGCGACGAAGGCTATGAAGCCGCCTTCGAGGATCTGAAGGTCATTCGCTGCGCGGTCGATCAGGAACATGCCGATCTCGATGCGCCGCTCGCCGGCGCACAGGAAGTGGCCTTCTTCCCGCCTGTGACGGGCGGGTAGTTGACGGCCTCGTCCCCTTCTAGACGGCCCTGCGGGCCTCCTCAGGACGAGGCGTAGCTCAGAATGGACCCCTCACCCCGAGGAGGATGCGCAGCATCCGTCTCGAAGGGCGAGGCCAGGGAGCCTGCCAAGTGAATGCTTTCGTCTATATTCTGCGATGCCATGACGGAAGCTACTATGTCGGCTCCGCGCGCGGATCGCTCGAAAGACGAATCCTCGAACACAATTCAGG
>CAYSVF010000247.1:0-4659 GCA_964434415.1 uncultured Parvibaculum sp. | reverse complement strand
CTCCTGCCATGCGGAGTATTCATCTGGATATAACGCCTGGCAGGAGAAGCCCCCCGTGCCGCCCCCCGCCCATATCTCGAAAACCCTTCGCCGGATCGCCGTCGCGCTGGCCCTCGGCCTGCTTTCGGCCGCGCTCCCGTCGGGAACGCGCGCCGCCGCCGCCGAGCCGCTGACGGTCTTCGCCGCCGCGAGCCTTACCGACGCGATGACGCAGGCGGGCAAGGTCTATGAACGCAAGACCGGCGCGCAAGTGCGGTTTTCCTTTGCCTCCTCCTCCACCCTCGCCCGCCAGATCGATGCCGGTGCGCCCGCCGATCTCTACGCCTCCGCCAACGAAAAATGGATGGACTGGCTGGAGAAGCGCGGCCTCGTCCTCGCCGGCAGCAGAACGAGCCCCATCGCAAACAGGCTGGTCCTGGTGGCCCCGGAAAACGAAACCCCGCCACGCGGCGAGCGCATCGAAAACCTGCCCGCGCTGCTCGGCGGCGAGGGCCGTCTCGCCATCGGCGATCCCGCCCATGTGCCCGCGGGCATTTATGGCAAGGAGGCATTGAAAAGCCTCGGCCTGTGGACGGCGCTCGAACCGCGTCTGGCCGCCGCCGACAATGTCCGCGCGGCGCTGGCGCTGGTAGAGCGCGGCGAGGCGCCTTACGGCATCGTCTATGCGACCGACGCCCGGATCGCCCGGGTCAGGGTGGTGGAAGCGTTTCCCGACGCCACCCATACCCCCATCACCTATCCTTTCGCGCTGCTCAAAGACGGGAACGCCAAACAGGCGGGTGAATTCCTCGCCTTCCTGACAAGCGACGAAGGACTTGCCATATTCGAACGCTTCGGCTTTCGCCGAAACTGACGGACACAGGAAAGACCTCATGCTGCACGGTGTGCTGAGCGATGCGGAGATCGAAGCGCTGGTGCTGAGCCTGCGCGTTTCGCTCGTCGCCGTGGCGTTTGCGTTGCCGCTTGCCGTCGGCGCGGCGCTGCTGCTGTCGCGACGGCGGTTTCCCGGCCGCGCGCTTCTCGATGCGCTGGTGCATCTGCCGCTCATTCTGCCGCCCGTCGTGATGGGCTATCTGCTGCTCGTCACGCTGGGCACGCGCGCGCCGATGGGCCATTGGCTGGAGGCGACATTCGGTATCCGCTTCGTCTTCAGCTGGACCGGCGCAGCGCTGGCCGCCGGGATCGTCACCTTCCCGTTTCAGGTGCGCGCCATCAGGCTGGCGCTGGAAGCCATCGACCCGCATCTGGCCGAGGCCGCCGAAACGCTGGGCGCCGGCCCCCTTGACCGTTTCTGGAACCTGACGCTGCCGCTCGCCGCGCCGGGCATCATCGCGGGCGCCATCACCGCCTTTGCCGCGAGCCTCGGCGAATTCGGCGCCATCATCACCTTCGTCTCCAACATTCCCGGCGAAACCCGCACCCTGCCGCTCGCCATCTATTCGGCCATCCAGACGCCGGGCGGCGAAGCGGCGGCAGCGCGCCTCGTTGCGCTCTCCATCGCGCTCGCGCTGGCCGGTCTCGCCCTTGCCGAATATGCGGCCTGGCGCGTCAGGAAGATGCTCGGCACATGACGCTCGATATCCGCTTCCGCCATCGCTTTCCCGACTTCGCGCTCGACATTGCCTTCGCCGCGGAGGAAACCGGCATCACCGCCCTGTTCGGCCCGTCCGGCGCGGGCAAGACGAGCACGATCAACGCCATCGCCGGGCTCTTCACGCCCGAGAGCGGCCGCATCGCCATCGGCGGCGAAACGCTGCTCGATACGGAAACCGGCATCGACCTGCCGGCCCGCGCGCGGCGCGTCGGCTATGTCTTTCAGGAAGCGCGCCTCTTTCCGCATCTGAGCGTGGCGGCCAATCTCGATTTCGGCGCGAAGCGCTCGCCCGAGCCGCTGCCGCCCTCGGAAAGGCAACGCATTCTCGGCATGCTCGGGATCGACCACCTCGCCGCGCGCCGCCCGCGCAACCTGTCCGGCGGCGAACGCCAGCGCGTCTCGCTTGGACGGGCCCTTCTCGCCAATCCGCGCATTCTCCTGCTGGACGAACCCATGGCCGCGCTCGACGCCACGCGCAAGGCCGAGATCATGCCCTGGCTGGAACGGCTGCGCGACGAGGCCCGCATTCCGATCCTGCTGGTCAGCCATGCGATAGAAGAAGTGACGCAGCTCGCCGACAATGTGGTGTTTATCGACGACGGAAAAGTGCTGGCCTCCGGCCCGGCGGAAGAGGTGCTCTCCCGCTCCGACCTGTCGCCGCGCGGCGCCTTTCTGGAAGCGGGCGCGGTCATTGCCGGCGAGGTCCTGTCGCAGGACGACGGCCACCGCATGACGGAAATAGGTTTTGAGGGAGGGCGTCTCTGGGTGCCGCGCCTGACCGCCGCCCCGGGGCGCCGGGTGCGCCTGCGCGTCAAGGCGGGAGACGTCATGCTGGCTCTTGAGGAACCGCGAGGGATCAGCGCCAACAATGTGATCCCCGCCACCATCCGGCATGTCGGGGAAACGGGGGACAGCCCCTATCTCGATGTGGCGCTTGCCTGCGGCGGGGCGCATCTCGTCTCGCGCATTACCCGCAAGTCAGGCGAAAGGCTGGGCCTCGGCCCCGGCATGAAGGTCTTTGCCGTGATCAAATCGGTGAGCGTCGAGCGCCATGCGCGCCCCGCCGAGGAGACCGCCTCAGGCGCAACCTGAGGAAATCGCGGAAAGGGCGGCGACGTCGCGGATCAGGATTTCCCGCGTGGACAGGGCGCGGACGACGCCGGACCGGCGAAGCTCGCTGATCGCGCGGCTCACCGTCTCGATGGTCAGACCGAGATAGTCGGCAATGTCCTGACGGCCCATCGGCAGATAGACGCGGCTATCGCAATATTTGTCGGCAGGCTGACGGTCGAGAACCATCAGCAGGAAGGACGCGATACGTTCACGCGCGGTCTGGCGGCCCAGCATGACGAGATGGTTCTTCGCCGAGGACAGTTCGCGCAGCACTTCGGCCAGCACACGCTCGCTCGTGGCGGGAAAGGACTTGCAGGCCTCGCCCACCGTCTGGCGCGAATAGCGGACCAGCACCGTGTCTTCCACGGCTTCCGCCGTCAGCGTGTAGCTTTCTTCCGCGATAAAGCCGAACGTGTCGCCGGGCAGGCAGAAATCGGAAATCTGACGACGCCCGTCGGGCAGCAATTTGCACAGGCGCACGGCCCCGCTGATGACCCGGTAGGAATACTCCGCCTTCTCGCCTTCTTCGAAGAGCGTCTTGTTGCGCGACAGGGAGAGCGTGACGCCCAGATTGCCCGCTGCCAGCACATCCGGCTGCGCCTCGCGAAGCATGGCAGACGCCGTATGCCGGGCACCCTTCGCACCGCCGATGGAAAGAACATTGTCCATGGCGCCGCGAGAAGAGAAATCTTCCTGAAATTCATGGGTAAGCGACATCGGGAAACCCCCTTTTCGGTCTCTGGTTCCGAAAGCTCGTCTGCTTTCATGCTGAAACTATGAAGACAGAAACGCCGCCGGAAAATTCAGGAATTCCACTTAAGGATATCTACGTAGCCGGCAATCAGACCGCGGCGGAAGAGCGGAGCGCCGCCGCAATGGCATGAGCGAGCACGTCCTCGTTCACGGGCTTTTCAAGCATCTGCAGCGCCCCGGCCCCGACCACGCGGGAGCGCGACGCCAGATCGCCCTTGCCTGTGATGACGATGGCCGGAATACGGTCTCCCCGGGCGCGAAGCCGCTCCAGGACCTCGACGCCGCCCATGCCGGGCATGTGCAGGTCCAGCAGAAGGCAGGAAAGCGTCAGACCGCGCAGGCCCGCCTTCAGAAACGCGCAAGCGGACGAGAAATCCTGGACGGACATTCCGTAGGATTCCAGCAGCACCCGCATTGAATCGCGCACCGCATCGTCGTCATCGACGACATAAGCCGTAGCGCCTTCGAGAATTTCCAACCGCGTCTCCCGCGACACAGGGGTTCATTAAACCGAAACATAGGAAAACGTCCCGTAGCGGGAAATACGGAATTACCCCTACCCCCTCAAGGGCTTTGAACCGCAGGGCCGAAGCGACAGGGACGGCGGCGGATTATTAGGGGGTGCGTATACCGGCCTCAAGGGCCATGCGCACGAGATCGGACAGACTGCGCGCCTGCATCTTTTCCATCACATGGGCGCGATGGATTTCGATCGTCCGGGGGGAAATGCCCAGCTCATAGGCAATCACCTTGTTCGCCTGACCGGCGACCAGATGCTCCAGAACCTGAGCCTCGCGGGGCGTCAGAGACGCGACGCGCTCTTTGGCTTCCTGAGCGAAGGAACTCTGACTCTGCCGGTTCCGCGCCATTTCCAGCGCGCGGGCAATCGTGTCGAGCAATTGCTGGTCGTTATAGGGCTTCTCGATGAAATCGATCGCTCCGGCCTTCATCGCCTGCACGGCCAGCGGCACGTCGCCATGCCCGGTCACGACGATGACGGGAAGGCTCGCCTCGCGCGCGACGAGTTCGGCCTGAAGCTCAAGCCCGCTCATATCCGGCATCCGCACATCGACGACCAGGCATCCAACGTCAGGCAGCGAAAAACCATCGAGGAAACCGCGCGCGGAATCGAACGCCTGAACGGGGTAACCTTCCGTTTCCACAAGGGCTTGCAGCGACTCGCGGACCGCTTCGTCATC
>CAYSVF010000246.1:0-4674 GCA_964434415.1 uncultured Parvibaculum sp. | reverse complement strand
GTGCAAGAAGGGCGTGCGCATCATCAACTGCGCGCGTGGCGGTCTCATCGTCGAAGCCGATCTCAAGGCCGCGCTGGAAAGCGGCCAGGTCGCGGGCGCGGCGCTCGACGTGTTCGAGGAAGAGCCGGCCAAGGACAATGCGCTCTTCGGCATGGAAAATGTCGTCTGCACGCCGCATCTGGGCGCCTCCACCTCGGAAGCGCAGGAAAATGTGGCGCTTCAGGTCGCCGAGCAGATTTCCGACTATCTGCTGACGGGCGCGATCGTGAACTCGATCAACGTGCCGGCCGTTTCCGCGGACGAAGCGCCGAAGCTTTCGCCCTTCATCAAGCTTGCCGAACAGCTCGGCTCCTTCGCCGGTCAGGCGACGGAGACCGGTATCTCGGGCGTCAAGATCGAGTATGAAGGTGATGTCGCGGAGATGAATACGCGCGTTCTGACGAACGCGCTGCTCTGCGGGCTGCTGAAGCCGCTGCTGTCGGACGTCAACATGATCTCCGCCCCGGTGATCGCGAAGGAACGCGACATCAAGGTGGAAGAGGTGAAGCGCGAACAGCAGGGCGCGTATGAAACCTATATCCGCCTCACGGTGAAGACGGAGCGTCAGGAGCGTTCGGTCGCCGGTACGGTCTTCACCGGCGGCCTGCCGCGCATCATTCAGGTGAAGGGCGTGGATATGGAAGCGGCCCTCGGCGAGCACATGCTCTATGTCACCAACAACGACAAGCCGGGCTTCATCGGGTCCATCGGTTCCACGCTGGGCGAAGCGGGCATCAACATCGCCAACTTCAATCTCGGCCGCGAAAAGGAAGGCGGCGGTGCCATCTGCCTCATCGAGGTGGACAGCGACGTGCCGCAGGACGTGCTCGACAAGATCGAGGCCCTGCCGAATGTGGTCTCGGCCAAGAGCATGAAGTTCTGAACCGAATCGGTTTCGCGGACTGTGGAAAGGGCGGCCTTTGGGCCGCCCTTTTTCGTGGCTTTCTGCGCCCTGCAATGTCCTCTGGCCTTTCCGCCCCCCATGGGGTAGAACCCCGAAAAGCCCCGGGCGGAAGATGCGCGGGGCTTTTGGCGTGTCTGGCGGCCCGGTTTTTCCTGGGCCATGGCCGCGGAGCGCCGGCCACTGGATTTCAAAGGCTCAAAGCGATGGCGAATGTAGCGGTTGTCGGCTCCCAATGGGGCGACGAGGGCAAGGGCAAGATTGTGGACTGGCTGTCGGAGCGCGCCGATGTGGTGGTGCGTTTCCAGGGCGGGCACAATGCGGGCCATACGCTGGTGATCGACGGCGTGACCTACAAGCTGTCGCTGCTGCCGTCGGGCGTCGTGCGCGAGGGCAAGCTCTCCGTCATCGGCAATGGCGTGGTGGTCGACCCCTGGGCGCTGCTGGACGAGATTTCCCGGCTGGCGGAGCAGGGCGTGAAGATCGGTCCGGACCGGCTGCGCATCGCGGAGAATGCGACCCTTATCCTGCCGCTGCACCGCGAACTCGACGAGATCCGCGAGAACTCCAACAGCGGCACCAAGATCGGCACCACCAAGCGCGGCATCGGCCCGGCCTATGAAGACAAGGTGGGCCGCCGGGCGCTGCGCGTCATGGACCTGATGGACCTCGATGCTTTGGCCGACAAGGTGGAGAAGATGCTGGCGCATCATAATGCGCTGCGCCGCGGTCTCGGTCAGGCGGCGGTCGACGGCGAGAAGCTCACCGCGCAGCTGAAGGAGATTGCGCCGTCGATCCTGCCTTACATGGATTCGGTCTGGCGTCTGCTGGACGGGGTGCGCCGCAAGGGCAGCCGCATCCTGTTCGAGGGCGCGCAGGGCACGCTGCTCGATATCGATCACGGCACCTATCCCTATGTGACGTCCTCCAACACCGTGTCAGCGCAGGCCGCGACCGGTTCCGGCATGGGGCCCGCGGCCATCGACACGGTGCTCGGCATCACCAAGGCCTATACGACGCGCGTCGGCGAGGGGCCGTTCCCGACCGAACTCGACGACGAGATCGGCCAGAAGCTCGGCGAGCGGGGCCGCGAATTCGGCGTGGTGACGGGGCGCAAGCGCCGTTGCGGCTGGTTCGACGCGGTGCTGGTGCGTCAGGCGATCAAGACGAGCGGCATCACCGATGTGGCGCTGACCAAGCTCGACGTGCTGGACGGCTTCGACGAGGTGAAGATCTGCACCGGCTACAAGCTCGACGGTCAGGTGCTCGATTACCTTCCCGGCGGCGCGGCGTTGCAGGCGCGTGTGGAGCCGATCTACGAGACGCTGGAAGGCTGGCAGGAAACGACCTTCGGCGCGCGCACATGGGCGGAACTGCCCGCGCAGGCGATCAAATATGTGCGTCATATCGAAGAGCTGATCGAATGTCCGGTCACGCTCCTGTCGACCTCGCCGGAGCGCGAGGACACGATCCTGATGAAGGATCCCTTCGAGGACTGATCCATGGTGTGGGGCCCGAACGGTAAACGGACCGGCTCGCGGCCCGCCGGGACAGCGCAACGGGAGGTTGCCGTTCTCAGCGGCTTCCGCCTGCGCGATGCGCTCATCATCGTTCTCGGCAATATTGTCGGGCAGTTGGCGGGCGCGCTGGGTTATGGCGTGTGGCTGGCCGTTGCGATGGGGACGGCCGAGGGGCTGGCGCTGAAAATCCAGCTCGACCCCTGGCGCAATCATCTCGTCCTGGTAAGCGGCCTCAGCGGCTATCTCTTCATGCTGCCCTGGACCCTTCATCTGTTACGCAAGGGGCGGATCACGCTGTCGGGCATCGGTTTCCGATGGCCGGGCACGCGCTGGTTCGTTTACGCCTTCCTGGCTTTCATCGCGCTCAAGGCGTTCAGCGTCTGGCTCATGTCCCTGTTGGACGAGGCGACGATCGAGAAGAGCTACCGGACGATGGAGGGCGTTGTCGCGACTGGCCCTTTATGGGTGTCCGTGTCCGCTCTCATGGTGGTCGTGGCTGCGCCCCTCCTGGAAGAGACGGCCTTTCGCGGGGCGCTTTATCAGGGGCTTTCCCGGCACATGCCGCGCCTTGCCGCCGCTATTCTCGCCACAATCGCCTTTACCGCGATCCATCTGCAATATGCGCTGGCGGGCGGGGTGGTCGCCGTCGTGACGACCGCGCAAGTGGCGATGCTCGGCGCGATGCTCATGTTCCTCTACATGAAAAGCCGGTCGCTCTGGCCGGGGATCGCGCTCCATGCGCTGAACAATGGCGTCTCGCTCATCTTCCTCTTCGCTCTTCTGCGGCATTGAAAAAGGGCGCCGCGAAAACGCAGCGCCCTTCATGTCCTTTACGATGACGAGCCGTCAGAAGGTCACGATCTGGTAGAAGATGATCAGATAGCCGACCACGGCGACCGCCCAGGCGATGGTGCGGATGCCGAGGAAGGTGAGCCCCAGCGTGTAGACCAGCGCATGAACGATGCGTCCGATCAGGAACAATTCCGCGCCGAGCACGGTCAGGCTCGTATGGATGCCCGCCAGATGTGCCGGAATGACGAGGCAGGCATAGATCAGCAAATTCTCGATCAGGTTCGACGCGGCCCGTTTCGCGCGCGGGCCCGCGCCGGCGGCGGTGGATCCTTCGTCGCGATTGCCGATGCCCCATTGCATGCCCATGGCGGACACATTGGCGTTGGCATAGATCACGATGAGAATGAACAGAAGCGCCGCGCTCCAGACGAGGACGGACAGTTCGATCGGCATGGATGAAATCATTTCGGTTTTCTCCCCCTTGGGTCGGAATGAGGGCTCTGCCACAAGCCCGGCCTCCGTTCCGTCGTCGGGACACCCCTCCGGGAACGGACGACTCAGCGGAGTCTATGCCGCTCCCGGCCGGGCTGCACTCAACATTATGTGGCCTAATGTCGGCTCTTTACTGAGGGGCCGGGCAGAGTCACACTGCGCGCATCACCGAGGGGGGCCGGCGGCAGCCGGCTGAGATGGACCTGACACCGGTTCACCACCCTTACCACCTGATCCGGGTCATGCCGGCGAAGGGACGGGACCTGCCTGAGTAGAAGCAGCCGGCCGCTTTCGCGCCATTTTTCCCGGATTTCCAGGGGCCCTATGCGCCCCAGGGGAGTCCAGCGATGAACATCAAAGCCGATATCGAGCATCTGGAAGTGACCACGGGGCCGCTTCCGGCCAGCATCAAGACCTACACCGCGCCGGAGGCGTTTCCGGACATCAAGGTGCCGTTCCGCGAGATCGCGCTGCACCCGAGCGCGGAAGAGCCGCCGGTCCGCGTCTACGACACCTCCGGCCCCTATACGGACCCGGAAGCGGCGATCGACGTGGAGGCGGGGCTTTCCCGCGCGCGCAGGGACTGGGTCACGGCGCGCGGCGGCGTGGAGGCCTATGACGGCCGCGAGGTGAAGCCGGAGGACAATGGCAATGTCGGCGACACGCATCTCGCCCGCGAATTTCCCGTCCGCCATCGGCCGCTCCGCGGCAAGCCGGGCGAGATGGTGACGCAGCTCGAATATGCGCGCGCCGGGATCATCACCGCCGAGATGGCCTATATCGCCGAGCGCGAAAATATGGGCCGCAAACAGGCGCTCGCCAATGCGGGCCACAAGATCGCCGAGGGCGAGAGCTTCGGCGCCGACATTCCGGAATTCATCACGCCGGAATTCGTGCGCAAGGAAGTGGCCGAAGGCCGCGCCATCATTC
>CAYSVF010000245.1:0-4697 GCA_964434415.1 uncultured Parvibaculum sp. | reverse complement strand
CTTTCGCCCGCCGTGGAAGAAATTCTCGATCCGGCGATGGAGGATTTCCAGCTCGACCTGATTATCGGCGAGGGGCCGGGCGCGCGGTCGGTCCGGATCGAGCTTGCGCCCTTCACGCTGGTCGGGGCGACGACGCGGACGGGGCTTCTCACCACCCCCTTGCGCGACCGGTTCGGCATTCCGGTCCGGCTCAATTTCTACGAGGTCTCCGAACTCGAACTCATCGTGCGGCGAGGGGCGAGCGTGCTGGGGGTGGAGATGACGCGCGAAGGCGCGCATGAGATTGCCCGCCGCGCGCGGGGGACGCCGCGCGTTGCCGGGCGGCTTTTGCGCCGGGTCCGCGACTTCGCCGCCGTGGAAGGGGCAAGCCCCATCGACGCGGCCGTGGCCGACCGGGCGCTCAGGAAGCTCGAAGTGGACGAATTGGGCCTCGATGCGCTCGACCATCGCTATCTCAGGGCCATTGCGCTCAATTTCGGCGGCGGGCCCGTCGGGATCGAGACCATCGCCGCCTCGCTGTCGGAGCCGCGCGATGCGATCGAGGACATCATCGAGCCCTATCTGATCCAGCAGGGGCTTGTCGCGCGCACGCCGCGCGGGCGCCTGCTGACGGCGGCGGCCTTCACCCATCTGGGCGTGCCCGCGCCAGTCACGGATCCCGGGCAGGCGCGGCTTTTCGACGAAGGGGGCGAGGAGCTATGAGCGGTGCGAACCCCGGCTGGCCGGATGTCGCGGGCTGTCTCGACGGCAAACTCCACCGGCTGGCGGTCCGGGTCTATTACGAGGACACGGATTTTTCCGGCGTCGTCTATCACGCCAATTATCTGCGCTTCGCGGAGCGGGGCCGTTCCGACTTCCTGCGCCTGATCGGCGTCCATCATACCGATCTTTTCGATGGCGACGATCCGCTGGCCTTCGCGATCCATCGCATGGAGATGGATTTCGTGAAGCCAGCGCGAATCGACGATCTGCTTGAAGTCAGGACACGCTATGTGCGGGCCGGCGGGGCGCGAATCGAAGCCGATCAGGAAATCGTGCGCCTGGTATCGGGCGACGGGGCTGCGACCGGCGACGACGAGGTGCTGTGGCGCGCGCATGTCTATGCGGCCTGTATCGACACCACGGGCCGCCCCAGGCGTCTCCCGGCGGGCGTTCGCGCGGCGATGGCGCCGCTCGTCGCCAATTAATCGCTGACATTATGTTGTCTCTTGGCAACATTAGGCGGTTCAACCGCGCCGCATCCGCCGCGGTGCGCGTTGCGCCACGCTGTTGACATAATTGGAAGAACAAATCAGCCGCATTTGGGGGGCTTCACAGGTGTCGATTGGCGCCGTGTACAGCTCGTTATACGTCGCAAACCCCTCAACAGGCTCGAGGACGAGGAGAGGCTGCTGAATGGATCCCGCTACCGCTACCAATGTCATCGCCAATGCCGGTGTAGACGCCGTGCCTGTGGACTTCTCGGTCTGGGGCCTGTTCATGCGCGCCGACGTCATCGTGAAAATCGTGATGCTCGGCCTTCTTTTCGCATCGGTCTGGTCCTGGGCCATCATTTTCGACAAATGGTGGCGCTTCGGCCGGGTGGAACGGCGCGCCGACCAGTTCGAACGGATTTTCTGGTCGGGCCGCTCGCTGGACGATCTCTATCAGGAGATGGGACACCGGCCCGAGCATCCGCTTTCCACGCTCTTCATTGCCGCGATGCGCGAATGGCGCCGCTCCAAGGATGCGGTGTCTGACAGTTTCGTCGGGCTGAAAGAGCGGGTGGACAAGGTGATGCAGGTCACCATCAGCCGTGAAATCGCCTCGCTTGAGAGCCGGTTGCTGTTCCTTGCGACGGTCGGTTCGGTGGCGCCCTTTGTCGGCCTGTTCGGCACCGTCTGGGGCATCATGAATTCCTTCCAGTCCATCGCGATCAGCCGCGACACCAATCTCGCCGTGGTGGCGCCGGGTATCGCCGAAGCGCTCTTTGCGACGGCACTCGGTCTGCTCGCAGCCATTCCTGCGGTGGTCTTCTACAACCGCTTCTCCAACCAGCTCGGCCGCATTGCCGGACGGATGGAGACCTTTGCCGACGAGTTCTCCGCCATCCTGTCCCGCCAGCTCGACGAGCGGGGGTAAGGCATGGCTTTCAACGTGCAGCAGGGAAGAGGAGGACGGCGGGGACGCTACTATTCGCGTCCGCCCATGAGCGAGATCAACGTGACGCCCATGGTCGACGTCATGCTGGTGTTGCTGATCGTTTTCATGGTGGCGGCACCGCTTCTGACGGTGGGCGTGCCGGTGGACCTGCCCAAGACGCAGGCCGAACCGCTGACCGGCGATACCGAGCCGCTGACCATCACCATCGCCAAGGATGGAAAAGTGTTCGTGCAGGAGACGGAGGTCGATCCGGACAAGCTGGTCGATCAGCTCCTTGCGATAGGAGAGAACGGATACAAGCAGCGGATCTTCGTGCGTGCCGACAAGGACGTCACGCATGGCAAGGTCATGGAAATCATGGGACGGATCAGCGCGGCCGGGTTTTCCAAGGTCGGGCTCGTCACGGATACGGATACAAGCCCGCCTTCCGGGGCAGGTAAACGGTAACTCAGGGAATGCGCAGTTCGCTTCTCTATTCCGTCGGGATGCATGTCGTCATCCTCGGTCTGGCAATCGTGGTTCTTCCTTCGCCGGATGAACTGCCGTCCGTGGAGACGCGCGCGCTGCCGGTGGATCTCGTCACGATCGACGAGTTCACCAATCTGAAGCGGCAGACGAAGACGGAAAAGAAGGTCGAAAAGCCGAAGGAGGCGCCGAAACCGCCGGCCCCCGAACGGCCCGAGACGAAGAGCGAGCCGAAACCCGAGCCGACACCGGCGCCGCCCGCGCCCAAGGCGCCGCAACAGGCGAAAGCGGAGCCGAAGCCGGAACCCAAGACCGAGCCCTTGCCGACCAAGGAAGCGAAAAAGGAAACGAAGCCCGCGCCGAAGGAGAAACCCAAGCCGAAGCCGAAACCGGAAAAGAAGGTTCAGAAATCCGCGCCGACGGAAAAGAAGAAGAGCTTCGATCCGAACCAGCTGGCGGCGCTTTTGAACAAGATGCCCGAGGACAATGCGCCCAAGCGGCCGCAACAGAAGTCCGAGGCGCAGGAGGATGCACCCCGGACCGACGATCCGGATATGCCGCTGACCATGTCGGAGGTCGATGCGTTCAGGGTGCAGATGTCGAAATGCTGGACGGTGCCGGCGGGTGCCGCGGGGGCGGAAAAGCTGGCCGTGAAGATCAGGGTCTTCCTCAATCCCGACGGCTCGCTCGGGCAGCCGCCGGAACTGATGGACCGGACGAAACTGATTACGGGCGGGGCGACCTATCGCGCGGCGGCGGATGCCGCGTTGCGCGCGGTGCGGCTCTGCCAGCCCTTCAAGATGCCGGCGGACAAGTACAATAGCTGGCGCGAAATCGAGCTGAACTTCGATCCAAGACAGATGCTAGGCGGGTAGCACCATGTGTAAAGGAAGCGTGATGACGGTGAAATTGACGGCTCCGTTCGCGAAGGGGACCGGAAGGCGGCTTGCAGGGATGCTTGCGGCCTGTCTGGTTGTCGTGTTTGCCGCGATGACGGCGGCGCCTGCGCGCGCCGCGCTGCAGATCGACATCACGCAGGGCAATGTCGATCCGCTGCCCATCGCCATCACGAATTTCATGGGCGAGAACGAGAAGGACAAGGCGGTCGGGTCGGATATCGCCTCGGTGGTGTCCAATGACCTGGAACGGTCGGGTCTCTTCCGTCCGCTGCCGCAGCGCTCCTTCATCCAGCAGATCGGGGCGATCAACGTCCAGCCGCGTTTCGGCGACTGGCGCATCATCAATGCGCAGGCGCTGGTGACCGGCAAGGCGACGACGGAAACCGACGGACGGCTGCGTGTCGAGTTCCGGCTTTGGGACGTGCTGGGCGAACAGCAGCTCACCGGGCTTCAGTTTTTCACCAGCCCCGACAACTGGCGGCGCGTGGCGCATCTGATTTCCGATGCGATCTACAAGAGGCTGACGGGCGAGGAAGGCTATTTCGATACGCGGATCGTCTATGTCGCCGAGAGCGGGCCGAAGAACAAGCGCGTGAAGCGGCTGGCCATCATGGACCAGGACGGCCACAACCCGCGCATGCTGACCAATGGCAATTATATGGTGCTGACGCCGCGCTTCAGCCCGAACTCGCAGGAAATCACCTATCTGTCCTACCGGAACAACAATCCCCGCGTGTTCATCCTCGATATCGAGACGGGCCAGCAGGAAGCGGTCGGCGATTTCCCGGGCATGACCTATGCGCCGCGTTTCTCCCCGGACGGGCAGAAGATCATCATGAGCCTGCAGCGCGGCGGCAATGCGGATATCTACACGATGGATCTGCGCAGCCGCCGGGTGACGAAGCTGACCGATACGGCGGCGATCGACACCTCGCCCAGCTTCTCGCCGGACGGATCGCAGGTCGTCTTCGAGTCCGACCGGGGCGGGTCGCAGCAGCTTTACGTGATGAATGCCGACGGCACGAACCAGCGCCGGATCAGCTTCGGCAGTGGGCGCTATGCGACGCCGGTCTGGTCGCCGCGCGGCGACCTCATCGCCTTCACCAAGATGGTGTCGGGCCGTTTCGTGATCGGCGTGATGAAGCCCGACGGGTCGGGCGAGCGCGTCCTGACCGAAGGATACCATAATGA
>CAYSVF010000244.1:3996-4698 GCA_964434415.1 uncultured Parvibaculum sp. | reverse complement strand
ATCCATGAAGGAGCCGGTCATGAGCTGGCCGTTCTCGTCATATTTGGCGAGTTCCCCCATCGCCTGGCCGAGGCCCTGCGCGATACCGCCATGCACCTGCCCCGCCACGATGAGCGGGTTCAGGATCTGACCGAAATCATCCACCGCCGTGAATTTGACGATGCGATAGCGGCCCGTATCCGCGTCGATTTCCACTTCGCAGATGTGAGCGCCGTTCGGGAAGGTGTTTTCCTTCTGGCTGTACTCGCCATCGCCCGAAAGCTCGCCGAGATCGGCCTGCGTACTCGCCTTGCGCGCGACATCGAACAGGTCGATCGACTTGTCCGTGCCCGACACGGCGAAGACCGGCTCGCCATATTCGCCGCGATATTCGATATCCGCCTTGGCGGCTTCGAGTTCGTTGGCGGCAATCTCACGGCCCTTGTCGATGAGGTCGTCGGACGCGCTCGAAATGGCGCCGGACACCATATAGACGGCCTTGGAGCCGCCCGTGCCCGCACCGCCCGGCAGGATGTCGCTGTCGCCGAGATGGATCTTCACCTTGTCCGAATCGAGCCCCAGACGCTGGCAGATGAGCTGCGTCCAGACGGTTTCGTGTCCCTGCCCGTTGGTCTGCTGCCCCGTCCAGACATGAACCGTGCCCTGCTCGGGGTCGACTGCGATCCGGGCATAATCGGACATGCCCGCCGCCGTGCGCTCGAC
>CAYSVF010000244.1:0-3986 GCA_964434415.1 uncultured Parvibaculum sp. | reverse complement strand
ACATAGTAGCTGATGCCAATGCCGCGCAGCTTGCCCTCGCTGGCCGCCTGCGACCGGCGCGCTTCGAAACCGTCATAGTCGGAATGCGCCAGCGCATCTGTCAGGTTGCGGTCGAAGTCGCCGGAGTCGAACGGCAGCACCGGCTTCTGGTCGATCGGCATCATGTCGGACGGCACGAAATTCCGACGGCGCAGTTCCGCGGGCGTCACGCCGAATTCCTTCGCCGCCTTTTCCATCAGCCGCTCGATCACATAGGAGGCTTCCGGCCGCCCCGCCCCGCGATAGGCATCGACCGGCGTGGTGTTCGTGTAGACGGCGCGGACGCGGTTATAGAGCGCGGGCACCATATAGACGCCCACATGCATGCCGCGCGGCGCAAGCGTCGGGATGAAAGGTCCGAACTGCCCTTGATAGGCACCGAGATTGGCGATGGTGTCCACCCGAAGCCCGAGAATCTTGCCGTCGGCATCCAGCGCAATCTCCGCTTCCGTCACATGGTCGCGGCCTTGCGTATCCGTGATGAAGCTGTCGGAGCGGTCCGCCACCCATTTCACCGGACGGCCGAGCTGCTTGGCCGCGAACAGCACCAGCGGATATTCGGCATAGTTGAAAGTCTTCATGCCGAAGCCGCCGCCGACATCGTCGCTGACGACGCGAAGCTGCGTCGGATCGATACCGAGCGAATAGCCGGCAATGAAATTGCGGAGCCCGTGCACGCCCTGACAGCCCGTATAGAGCGTGTAGTGGTCGCGCGAAGCATCGTATTCGCCCAGCGCCGCGCGCGGCTCCATCGCATTGACGACGATACGGTTGTTGACGAGGCGTAGCCTGGTCACGTGGTGCGCCTTGTCGAAACCGGCCTTCACCGCGTCCTCGTCGCCCAGGTCCCAGTCATAGGCGATGTTGCTGCCGTTCTCCTCCCAGATGACAGGCGAAGACGGATCGGTCGCCCCTTCCGTATCGGCGATCACCGGCAGGTCGTCGTAATCGACCATGATGAGTTCGGCCGCATCGCGCGCCTGATCCGCCGTCTCGGCCACGACCACCGCCACCGTGTCGCCCACATAGCGCACACGCTCCTGCGCGATGAGGTGGCGTGTGGTCTTGTAGATATCCGAACCGTCGCGGTTCTTGATCATGTCGGCCGCGGGGCTGCCGATGATCCCGAGGCCCGCCGCCTTCGCATCCTCGCCCGTATAGATCGCAATCACACCGGGCGCCGCCTTTGCGTCCTCGGTATCGATATTGCCGATCTTCGCATGGGCATAAGGCGAGCGGACCATGAAGGCATAGGCCTGCCCCTCCAGCGATATGTCGCCCGTATAGCGGCCATGGCCCGTAACCAGCCGCTCATCCTCGACACGCTGCACCGACTGCCCGACACCGAACTTGACCATGGGAAACCCTCTCGAACGAAGACGCATTTGAACGGAAAGGAGACGCGGCGCCGCGCCGCATCTCAAGTGACAAATATATGGATGGACCGGACGGCGACCGCCGCTCAGTCGCGATAGGACGGATCGACCCTGTCGAGCGTGCGCAGAAGCGCAGGCCAGGCCAGCTTGCCGATGCCGTGCCGCTTGTGGAACTGCCCCTGATCCGCCGTCTTCTCCGGCACGCCGTCATGGGGCATGGTCAGGGCCCGCCCGCCGGACAGCGCCCGCACCTGAATGGAGCAGGCACGCTCGAGGAAGAAAAGCCGGAGAAACGCATCCGCGCAGCTCGCGCCGACCGTCAGCAGACCGTGATTGCGCAGGATCATGCAGTGCTTGTCGTCGAGATCGCGGATCAGCCTTTCGCGCTCGTCGAGTTCCAGCGCGATGCCTTCATAGTCATGATAGGCGAGATCGCCGAGCACGATCATCGCGGTCTGGCTCAAGGGCAGAAGGCCCTCCGCCTGCGCGGACACGGCCACACCGTCGTCGGAATGCGTATGGATCACGCAATTGGCGTCGCTGCCGGTGGAATGCACCGCGGAGTGAATGGTGAAGCCCGCCGGGTTCACCATGTAATCGGTTTCCTGCACGATATTGCCGTCGAGATCGATCTTCACCAGGCTCGATGCCGTGATCTCGTCGAAGGTCATGCCATAGGGATTGATCAGGAAGTGGTGTTCCGGCCCCGGCACGCGCGCGGAGATATGCGTATAGATCAGGTCGCTCCAGCCATAATGCGCAACGAGCCGGTAGGTCGCCGCAAGATTGACGCGGACCTCCCACTCCTCCTGCGAAACCTGATCGCGCATCGACAGGCCGCTGAAATCTTCTGCAACGGACATGGGGGCACCTCCACGAATGTCATTGTACCGGAATAGCGTTTCCGGTCAGTGTGACACGCCGTCAGGCCTCAGCCAAGCCGGGAGCGGAAATCCGCCTCATTCGGCGGCCTGGGCATACGGCACCGGCTCCAGCACCTTGCCGGGATTGAGGATGTCCTTCGGGTCCAGCGCCTGCTTCAGCGTCCGCATCAGCGCGACCTCCTCCGGCGAGCGCGACCAGCCGAGATAGGGCCGCTTTTCGAGACCGATCCCGTGCTCCGCCGACACCGAGCCCTGCCGCTTCTGGAGGGCGCCATAGACGATCTCTTCCACCGCGCGGCGTGTCTCCGGCGACGCGTCGGGGAAGCGGCCCGGAATGACGTGCAGATTGCCGTCTCCCAGATGGCCGAACACCATCAGCGAATAATCCGGCCATTTCGCCTCGAAAGCCTCGCGGATTTCCGCAATGTAACTTTCCATATCGGCGATGCGCAGGCTCACATCGAAGGTGAACATCGGATAGGTGTTCACGACCTGGGCCACGTCGTCGCGCAGCGCCCACATCCCGTCGCGCTCGGCCTGGTTCTTGGCAATCACCGCGTCGGACGCGATCCCCTGCTCCAGCGCTTGCGTGAGCGCCGCCTCGAAACGCGCGCTGTCCTCTTCCTGATTGCCGCCCATGGACTCGATCAGCACATAATAGGGATGGCCATGCGGAATGGGCGGGCGGCCCTTGGCCGGCTCGCTGGTGACGAGCTTGTAGAAATCCTCCCACATCACCTCATAGGCCGAGAGCGTACCGCCCAGCGCGCGTTCCATATGGCGCAGAAGCTTGGGCAGATTGTCGAACTCCTCGATCGCGACGAAAGCCGTATCCTGCGACACGGGTTTCGGACGCAGCCGAAGCACGGCGCGCGTCACGACACCCAGCGTCCCCTCGGAGCCGATGAAGAGCTGCTTCAGATCGTAGCCCGCATTGTTCTTGATGAGCTTGTTGAGCGAGGAAACCACCGTGCCGTCCGCCAGCACCGCTTCGACGCCCAGCACCATGTCGCGCATCATGCCGTAACGCAGCACGCGGTTCCCGCCCGCATTGGTGGAGATATTGCCGCCGATGGTCGCCGAACCGCGTGCGCCCAGATCGAGCGGAAAGAAATAGCCCTTGGCCTCGACCGCCTCGCAAAGCGCCTGCAGGATCGCACCGGCCTCGACCGTCGCCGTGCCGCCCGTCTCGTCGATCTCCTCGATCCGGCTCATCCGGTCCACGGAGAGCGCGATCATGCCCTCGCAGGCCGCCCCTTCGACAAGGCCTGTCTTGCCGCCCCAGGGAACGACACCGACGCCCGCCTGATGGCAGAGCGCGAGCGCCTTCGACACTTCTTCGGTGCTGGCGGGACGAAGTACGGCGCGCGGGCTTCCCAGATGGCTCCAGGCCCCTTGCGCCTTTTCATGCGCGGCTTCGCCTTCCAACACACTGCCCTCGCCCAGAGCCGATTTCAGCTTGGCGATCAATTCCTCAGTCGCGGCAGGCATGAGCGTTCTCCCGGATATGCTTTTGCAAATATGGCTTTTGATTGGGGCCAATATAGCGCAGACGGGCGGCAGCGTCATGGGAAGGCGCCAAAGGACGGGCGTTCTGGGTGAAAGACGAGAACGCCTTCATCTCCGCGCGGGGCGAGCCCGCCGGAGGGATGAGGAGAAGGAAGCGCGGGGGCTAGACCGGGACCGC
>CAYSVF010000243.1:0-4703 GCA_964434415.1 uncultured Parvibaculum sp. | reverse complement strand
CTCCTCATACACCGGCAGGTCGTCCGCCAGTTTCACCCAGGCTGGCGGGAGGAGGTCCAGATGTGCATTTCGGGCGCGAAGCGCGTGGGGTCGTCGAGCGAGCCTGATGTGAGGCCGATGGCGCTTGCGCTTTCCCGCATCGAATAGATCGTCGTGCCGCAGGTCGTGCAGAAGCCGCGCGTGACGTCGCCGGACGACGCCTTGCGGCCGATGGGGCCGGTGAGCGTTACGTCCTCCAGCCGGAACAGGAGCCGCGCATTGAAGGCGGCGCCGATGGCCCGCTGGCACAAGCGGCAATGGCAGATGCGCTGGTTGACCGGTTCGCCCCTTGCCTCGTAACGCACCGCGCCGCAGAGGCATCCGCCGGTGTAAGGCTCGCTCATGGTCCCACCCCCTTCTCTCGATTCATGTGTGAACATGATGGCGAGGCTGGATTGCTGGGTCCAGCCCGGCAATGGCAATCCCAAATGTGTCATCCCGGCCCTCCTTGCATGTAAAGGTGGCCGGGATCCAGGGGCGACGGGCTACTGCATCGGCGCACTGGACCCCGGGACGAAGCCCGGGGTGACGCGGGAGTTGAAGGCCGCTCCAATTGCACCTCACACGCTCGTCATGGCCCGGCTTGTCCGGGCCATCCACGTCTTCCTTGCCGCCGAAAAGGCGTGGATGCCCCGCCTGAAGCGGGGCATGACGGCTATTGGAGTGCGGAAAGACCCCAACCCTCCCCCTGTACAAATCGCCCTTTTCCCTTTAGGAACGGCGCCTTGGCCCGATACGCGCCCCTCGCCCTCCTGAGGCCCGCGCTGCGTAGGACGGGCGCCCCGTTCCGAAAGACCCGACATGACACAGTTCGAGGGGATTTTTCCCTCGCTTGCCGCCGCTTTGGAAAAGCGCGGCTACGAGATGCGGTTCTCGGCATAGAACTCGATCATGTCGCCCCTTCCCCATTGATGCAGCCCGCATGATGGCGGTGCTGGATTGCGGGGTCCAGCCTAAGCAACCTGTCACCCCGGGCTTCGTCCCGGGGTCCAGGGGCCGCAAACGCCGAGTCTGTTGCCCCCGGGTCCCGACACTCATTACCGGGATGACGCTGGAGGAGGCCGAGAGGCCGGGCGGCGCGCGCCTTACAGGGGGCGGAGGTGGCGGTAGAGGAGATCGGCGCCCCGGCCTCTGCGCGCCATCTGGGCAAACACCCGCTCATAAAGATCGGGCAATTGCAGCGGATTGAACGCGAGCAGCTCTCGCTTGACGAAGGGGCAGCCCAGAGACAGCAGCGTGTCGAAATAATAATGCTGCGCGTTGAGCGCATACCATGCGCCCTGCTTTTGCCCGAGAACGGAATCGCATTTCTTTTCCGCCGCCAGCACGCAGGACGGGTAATAGGCGGCAACCGGAAGATGCCGCTGGGCGAACCACTGGCTGAGGCCCATTTCGCCGAAGCGGATGACATTCGTCCGGTGGTCGTAGAATCCGTACTGCCTGAAAAACGCCTGCGCCGCGTCCACCGCTTCCCGGCCCGAGAAAAGCAGATGCGAACTTTGCAGGTGATAGGACTGGTCGAAGGATTCCGTCGCGCCCCAGAGGCCCGGCCCGCTGTTCTTCACCCGCTGAAAATAATCCGACGGGAACAGAGGGCCGATCAGGCTGTCATTGCCGAGGAACACGCTTTGCGCGGCCGACACCTCTTTGCCGAAGACATGAAAGGCGTCCTTGTAGCCGCCGAAATCCCGGCCGATGTTTTTCCGCCAGGCGACGGTCGCATCGCCGAGCGCGATGCCCTGCGCGGCCAGCTTGCCGAAAACGGCGTCGAAATCCGGCATGCGGCCGGAGGTCACGATGAGGATGGGCGAAAACCCGATCTCGGCCAGGGCCGCGGCGAGCGTGAAGGGCGTCAGGCGTCCATTACCGTCGGGCCAGAATGTCGAAATGAACGCGATCCGCGGCCCGATATGCCCCGGCCGGACGACCCTCAGCGAGCCGGTACTCGACCGCCGAAACAGCCGGGCCTTTCGCCTGTCCGATGTTCTCCCCCGCAGCAGGGTATCCAGACGCTGCCGCAGCCCCTTCTTTTTCATTCTTCCCGTTCCGCTCGATGGGCCTCAGCCAGATCCGCTGCCGGACGGCGACTCAGAACGCGCGCCGGTTTCCGAAAATAACAGCCCCGGCATCGGGAAAACATTCGATATGCCTCCGGAAGGGAAACATATGGCGGAAAAGCGGGCTCAAAATTAAGGCGTCTCACACGAAGCATCCCTGTACAAAAGCCCAGCAAAGCATTAGGAACAGCGGCTTATTGTGCTCTCCGGGCCCAGCCTTTCCGCGCGAAGCCGTTTTGCGCCGCCGCCCGGAGCCACCGCGCCGAAAAGGCGCCCCGTTCCGAAAGACCCGATATGACCAAATTCGAGGGGATCTATCCCCCGCTCGCCGCCGCTTTGGAAAAGCGCGGCTATGAAACGCTCACCCCCGTACAACAGGCCGTGCTGGCGCCGGAAATGGCCGATGCCGATGCGCTCGTCTCCGCCCAGACGGGCTCCGGCAAGACGCTGGCCTTCGGCCTGACGCTGGCCCCGACGCTGCTCGGCGGCGAACACTATTTCCCGCGCGCGGAGCGCCCGCTGGCGCTCGCCATCGCGCCGACGCGCGAACTGGCGCTTCAGGTGAAGCGCGAACTCGACTGGCTTTACGAGCCGACGGGCGCGGCCATCGCCTCCTGCGTGGGCGGCATGGATATGCGCACCGAACGCCGGGCGCTCGAACGCGGCGCGCATATCGTGGTCGGCACGCCGGGGCGGCTCCGCGACCATATCGAACGCCACTCGCTCGACATGTCCTCACTTCGCGCCGTGGTGCTGGACGAGGCGGACGAGATGCTCGATCTCGGCTTCCGCGAGGACCTCGAATTCATCCTCGGCAGTGCGCCGGAAACGCGCCGTACGCTGATGTTCTCGGCCACCGTGCCGCGCGCCATCGCGACGCTGGCGAAGAACTACCAGCGCGACGCGGTGCGCATCACCACCACCGCCGAGCGCGAACAGCATGCCGATATCGATTATCAGGCCATGGTGGTCGCGCCGCATGACCGCGAACACGCGATCATCAATGTGTTGCGCTTTCACGAGGCGCGGAACGCGCTGGTCTTCTGTTCGACGCGCGCGGCGGTGAACCATCTGACGGCGCGGCTCAACAATCGCGGCTTCTCCGTGGTGGCGCTGTCGGGCGAGCTGAGCCAGAGCGAGCGGACCCATGCCCTGCAGGCCATGCGCGACGGGCGCGCCCGCGTTTGTGTCGCGACCGACGTGGCCGCACGCGGCATCGACCTGCCGGGGCTCGAACTCGTGATCCATGCGGACCTGCCGACAAATCCGGAAACGCTGCTGCACCGCTCCGGCCGGACGGGCCGCGCGGGCCGCAAGGGCGTCTCCGCGCTCATCGTGCCGGTGAATGCGAGGAAGCGCGCCGACCGCCTGCTGCGCATGGCGCAGATCCAGGCCGACTGGACGCCGCCGCCGACCGCGCAGGCCGTGATCGAGCGCGACAATGAACGCCTCATCGCCCATCCGCTGCTTGCCGAGCCGGTGAGCGAAGACGAACGCGCCATGGTCGAGGCGCTGCTGGAAAAGCACGGGGCCGAAGGGCTTGCTGCCGGCTTCATGCGGCTGGCGCGCGAAGGCAAATCCGCGCCCGAAGACGTGCAGCCGGTTGCCGACCGGGGCGAGCGCGGAGAGCGCCGGGAGCCGCGCGAGAAGAAGGAACGCCAGCCCTTCGGCGAGGCGGTGTGGTTCCGCCTGTCGGTGGGCCGCAAGCAGAATGCCGAGCCGCGCTGGCTCCTGCCGATGATCTGCCGCGCGGGCGAGCTGACCAAGCGCGATATCGGCGCGATCCGCATTCAGGCCGACGAGACGCATGTGGAAATTTCCACCGGCGCGGCGGATGCCTTCCTCGCCGGGCTCGGCGACAACATGACGCTCGAAAAGACGATCCGCGTCTCGCGCCTCGAAGACGAGGCACCGATGGAGGCCGCGGTTCACGAGCCGCCGCGCAATGCGCCGCCGCCGAAGAAGCCCAAAAAGAAATCCACCAAGAAATATGCGGGCAAGCCCGAGGCCGAACATCGCGCCCGGCCCAAACCGCCCCGGGACGCCGTTGCGCCCAAGGCGAACCCCTTTGCCGGCTATGCGGACGAAACGCGGGAGGACAAGCCCGCCGGACAGCCCTCAAAGCCGAAGGGGAAGAAGCCTTTCAACAAGAAGACCGGCGGCTTCAAGGGCAAGACCGGCGGCGGCCCGTCCAAGGCCGCGAAGGCGAAATTCGGCAAATCGAATTTCAGCAAGGCGAAGTCGCCGGGCAAAGCCGGCGCAAAAGGAAAGCCGAAAGGCAAACCGGCCCGCAAGCCATGAGGCGGCGGGTCCGGCCCGGCCGGATCCCGCTCACATATTCAGCATCGCAACCGGGCCAAGCGTGGGGCCGATCTCGTCATGTAGGACGAGATCGGCGATGTCGTCGAGCTCGGTCGGGTCGCGATTGAGGATCACGAGACGCGCGCCGTTTCGCTTGGCCACGATCGGAAAGCCCGCCGCCGGGTAGACCTGCAACGACGAACCGATGGCGATGAAAAGATCGCAGAGAAGCGTTGCCTCTTGCGCACGCGCCATCTCCGCCTCCGGCATGGCCTGCCCGAATGAAATGGTGGCCGTCTTCACATA
>CAYSVF010000242.1:0-4708 GCA_964434415.1 uncultured Parvibaculum sp. | reverse complement strand
CTAACCGCCCTGGTGTGGACAGGCGGGTTTACCGCGCATCAGCTCGTCAGCCGCACCGTAACCGGCTATGACGCCGTGGCGCTGGCGCTGGCCTCCGGCGCGGCGGCGGTGCTGTCGCTCATTACGGGGCTGTCGAGCGCGCTGGTCGGCGTCATGGTCGCCGTGGCGCTGATGCCGCCAGCCGTGACCGTGGGGATCATGCTGGGGGCGGGCGACTGGCAGGGCGCCATCGGGGCGGCCGTGCTGCTCGGCGTCAATGTGGTCTGCGTCAATCTCGCCGCCCAGGCGGTGTTCGTCGCCAAGGGCATTAAGCCGCGCACCTGGTGGGAGCAGAAGGCCTCGCGCGCCTCCGTCATCACCAATTTCGTCATGTGGGGCGTGCTGCTCGCCGCCCTCGTTGTGGCGATCTGGTGGCTCAGGCTACCGCTGCCCGGCGTCGATGCGCCCGGCTTCTGAGGCGCGAGTTCATCAGCCCAAAACCGTCATTGTGAGGAGGCTGCATCGAGACGCGACGTTGCCGCTCCTCAGCATGAGGTCATCGGGAATAGGGCCTCATCCTGAGGAGGGCCGTCAGGCCCGTCTCGAAGGATGGATTTGCGTCGCTTTCGCTCGCAATGACGATCCGTCTTTAATCCGCAGCCTCCCTAATCCGCGGCCTTCTTAGTCCGCCGCCTGGGCAAAGGCCGCGCCCATGCCGCCGGGATTGTTGGCTTTCGCGGCCTGCCGGGCGAGTACGATGCCCGCCGCCGCGACGCCGATCGAGACCAGCGTGATGACGATGGTGGCCAGCGCATTGATCTCCGGATTGAGGCCGAGGCGCACCTTCGAAAAGATCACCATGGGTAGCGTCGAGGAGGACGGCCCGCTCACGAAGCTCGCAATCACCAGATCGTCGAAGGACATGATGAAGGACAGGAGCCAGCCCGCGATGACCGAGGGCATGATGAGCGGCAGCGTCACCGTGCGGAAGACCGTGACGGGGCCTGCGCCCAGGTCGATGGCCGCTTCCTCATAGGAGCGGTCGAGGCTCGACAGGCGGGCCTGCACGATAACGGAGACATAGGCGGAGGAGAAGGTGACATGCGCGATGACGATGGTCAGCATGCCGCGTCCTTCCGGGAAGCCGATGACGGCGCTCATCGACACGAAGAGCAGCAGCAGCGACAGGCCGAGAATGACGTCGGGCATGACGAGCGGGGCGGCGATCATCCAGGTCATCATGGTGCGGCCCAGAAACTTGCCGAAGCGCACCAGCGTGATCGCCGCCAGCGTGCCGATGACGATGGCGACGGTGGAGTTGATGGCGGCGATCTTCAGGCTCAGCCAGGCGGCGTTCAGGATCTGGTCGTCCTGCATGAGCTCGACATACCACCTTGTGGAGAAGCCGGCCCAGACCGTCACGAGTTTCGACTCGTTGAACGAGTAGAGCATGAGCAGCAGCACGGGCGCATAGAGGAAGACGAAGCCCAGCAGCATCATGATCTTGATGAAAAGAGAGTTTCCCTTGTTCATGAGCCTAGTCCTCCCTCATCTGGAAGCGCTGGAACACCATGATCGGCACGACCAGGATGAGCAGCATCACGATGGCGACGGACGAGGCGACCGGCCATGCGGTGTTCTGGAAGAACTCGTCCCACAGAACGCGTCCAATCATCAGCGTGTGTGTGCCGCCCAGCAGCGAGGGGATCACGAATTCGCCGACGGCGGGGATGAAGACGAGCAGCGATCCGGCAATGACGCCCGGGATCGAGAGCGGCACCGTCACCGTGAAGAAGGCCCGCGTCTTGGAGGCGCCGAGATCGGCGGCCGCATCGAGGAGCGATTTGTCCATCCGTTCCAGATTGGCGTAGAGCGGCAGCAGCATGAAGGGCAGGTAGGAATAGACGATGCCCAGATAGACCGAGAAATCATTGTGCAGCATCGGCAGCGGTTCGCTGATGATACCGGTCCAGATGAGGAAATTGTTCAGGAGCCCGTTATATTTGAGGATCCCGATCCAGCTATAGACGCGCAGCAGGAACGAGGTCCAGAAGGGCAGGATGATCAGCAACAGGAAGATGTTGCGATAGCGCGGGCTCGTGCGCGCAATGCCATAGGCCATCGGATAGGCGACCAGCAGGCAGAGAAAGGTCGAGACGACCGCGATCTTGAGCGAGGTCAGATAGGCGACCGTATAAAGAGAATCGGAAAGCAGGAATTCGTAGTTGGAGGTGTCGATGTTGAATGTCGGCCACCAGCCGCCGCGGCTCCAGTCCAGGAGGTCGGTATAGGGCGGAATGCCGATGATCTGCGTGGCGAAGCTGATCTTCAGCACGATGACGAAGGGCACCACGAAGAACAGGAAGAGCCAGGCAAAGGGAATGCCGATGACGAGCGAGCGGCCGGTTATGCCCAGCTTGCGGGCGGCAAGCGTCATGCGATGGCCATGCAATTCGAAAAAGCGGTACAGGCGCATACCGCTCGCTTCTGGTGGTGCGTTCGTATCACTCAACGTCGGTACCCGTTTTGCTGTGGTGAAAACTCATCCCGGGAGGCTGCCTATGTAAAAGGCCGGATGGGGGTCCATCCGGCCTTTCATGTCTTCGTTTACTGACCCGTGCGGATCTTCGTCCATGCGCGCGTCATCAGGCGCTGGAAGTTCGTGGGCGCCGTCCTCGCCACGAAGAGCTTCTCCTGGACCTCCTCGGTCGGATAGATCGACGGATCGTTCTTCACGTCGTCGTCGATATATTCCTTGGAGGCGGGCACGCCGTTCGCATAGGCGATGTAGTTGGAGTTCGCGGCCTCGATCTTCGGCGACAGCATGAAGTTGATGAACTTCATGGCGTTCTCCGGATGCGGCGCATCCTTCGGCACGGCCAGATTGTCGAACCAGACCAGCGTGCCTTCCTTCGGGATCACGAAATTGACCTCGACGCCGTTTTCAGCTTCGTCGGCGCGGTCGCGGGCCTGCAGGATGTCGCCCGACCAGCCCACCACGAGGCAGGCATCGCCATTGGCGAGGTCGTTGATGTATTCCGAGGAGTTGAAGGTGCGGATATAGGGGCGGATCTTCATGAACAGATCCTGCGCCTTCTGCAGGTCGTCCGCGTCATGCGAGTTCGGGTCGAGGCCCAGATAGTTGAGCGCGATCGGGATCATGTCTCCCTGCGCGTCCAGCATCTCGACGCCGCAATCCTTGAACTTGGAGACGATTTCCGGCTTGAACACCATGTCCCAGCTGTTCGTCGGCGCATCGGGCGCGATCTCTTCGATCTTGGCCTTGTTGTAGCCGATGCCCGTCGTGCCCCACATATAGATGGCGGCATGTTCGTTGCCGGGGTCGGCCTGCGCGACGGTCTTCATCAGACCCGGGTCGAGCAGCTTGAAGTTCGGGATCTTGCTCTTGTCGAGCTTCATGTAGACGCCGCCCTTCACCTGGCGTTCCAGATAGGGGAACGCGGAGGGGACGACCACGTCGTAGCCGGAATTGCCTGCGAGCAGTTTGGCTTCCAGCACGTCATTGCTGTCATAGACGTCGTAGGTGACCTTGATACCGGTCTCGTCTTCGAATTTCTGTACCGTGTCCTCGGCGATGTAGTCGGACCAGTTGTATACGTAGAGGACATTGTCCTCGGCGTGCACGGGGCTGGTCATCAGATTACCCGCCAAGGCGGCGGCCGCCAGCATCGGCAGCGTCTTGGTCCAGTGTCGGCCTGTCATATGGACACTCCTTCCTTTTTAAACGAGCCTGTGGAAGCTGCCGCAAAGGCGCCCCCCTTTCGCGCCGCCATGCCGGCGGCGTGAGCAAGCATTATGAGTATGAAGGGGAATCCGTCTGTGCCAAGGGGGGAAATTGGGTTGTCAGGCAGCAAATTATCGTTGCTGCACTGCGGCAGCCCGAAAAATGGGCAGCCTGCCTTCGCTCCGCGCTTGCGGATTAGGCAGGCCACCGTTGCGTTGCGAAAAACTCTCAGTTCAGGGAATAGACCAGCGACAGCTTGGACGTGGTGTCCAGTTCCTCGTTTCCGGCGGGCGGGGCGGAATTGTGACGCAGCTCCACCGAGGCCCGGGCCGCAAGCGCGCCGATCAGCTTGGTGGTGAGCGCCAGCGTGTCGGTGGTGATCGTCTTGTCGGTGCCCAGATTGACCGCAAGGTCGTTGGTCAGTTTCGCATTGTCGTTCAGGTTCCAGACGAGGCCGGAGGCGATACGCGCCGTCGGTTCGGTTTCCACGCCGCCATTCGTCAGTTCGCTGTAGCGATAGCCGGGACCGGCTTCGACATCGAGCTTGAAAACCTTGCCGGTATAGATGCGGTAGCCCAGACCGGCATTGCCCGCCGCCTCGTATTTGTAGCCGGAGAACTGATCGTCCGTGTAGCTCGCAAATCCGAACGCATAGAGGCGCTCGGTCAGGTCGCGCCGGACGGTGCTGTCGAGGTAGTAGCGCTGCGTGGTCTTGGTATCGCCGTCGGAGGCGTATTCCAGGCTGCCATTGGATTCGACTTCCCATTTGCCGAAGTCCCATTGCAGTGCCGTCGACAGGCTGGCCGCGGTGGAGTCGGTATTGCCGGAGGTCACATTGGCGCCCGCCGCCACCTCGCCGGTGAATGTGCGGGGCGTTTCTTCCTTCGTCGCCGTTTCGGCCGCCGGTTGGGGCGCGGCGGCGAAATCGGTCTGCGGGAAAGCGGCGGATGCGGTGGCGCGCAGAATATTTTCGTCGGCGGGGGA
>CAYSVF010000241.1:0-4744 GCA_964434415.1 uncultured Parvibaculum sp. | reverse complement strand
ATCGTGCTGAAGGAATACAACAAGACGCTGATCGACGTGGCGGGCTTCACCGACTCCACAGGCTCCGCCCAGTACAACCAGGCGCTTTCCGAGCGTCGCGCCAACAGCGTCGCACAATATCTGGTCAGTCAGGGGCTCGACAGCCGCCGCTTCTATGTGACGGGCATGGGCGAATCCAACCCCATCGCCTCCAACGCCACGGCGGAAGGCCGCGCGCAGAACCGCCGCGTGGAAATCCGCCTCTCTCCGCTGACCAATAACTGATCGGCGCGACACGAAATGCGAAAGGCCCGGCAGCGATGCCGGGCCTTTTTCATGTCCGGGGAAACAGGCTATCGGGATTGAACGGAATATCCGTTATGCCGTAATCGACGCCCATATGCCGCAACTCGCTCGTCACCTGCGAGCGGTGGTGCGTCTGGTGGTTGAAGAGCTGCGACCAGAAGACGGATCGGGGCTTGTCGAGGCTCACGCCCACACGCTGGACTGTAAAACCGACCATCTCGTCGAACCAGTCCTCATCGGCCTTGTCGGCAATGCCGACAATCCGGTCATCTTCCTTCGTCCGCAAGTCGCGCCAGGTCACCAGATTTTTAGCAATGCGCTGTTTCGGATCGAAGACCGGCGTCTCTTCGTTGTGGATGATCGCCATCAGGCGGCGGTCGACCAAAAGGATGTGATCGAGCGTCGCCAGCATGCTGCCGAAGAACATGCCGCGGTCCCTCTGCAGTTCCTTTTCCTCGATACCGGACAAGGTGCCTGAAAGATTTTCATTCTGCCATCTGTTGTAGCGCGCCAGCTCGCGCGCGACGGTGGCGTAGCTCATGCGCCGACAAGCCTTTCGATCTCATCCACGATCGCCGCGTCGAGCGGACTCATCTTGCTGGGGAAGACATTCACCAGCTCGCCTTCCGGCCCGATCAGATATTTGTGGAAGTTCCATTTCGGCGCGGCATCCTCGCCCGCGATCTCCACCACCCATTGGTAGAAGGGATGCGCTTCGCCGCCGATCACCACCTGCTTTTCGGTCATCGGAAAGTCGACGGAATAGTTCACCTCGCAAAACTCCACGATCTCCGTTTCCGTGCCCGGCTCCTGCGCGCCGAAATCGTTGGAGGGGACGCCCAGCACCACAAGGCCTTTGCCCTTGTAGCGCTCCCACAATCCCTGCAGCTCGCGATATTGCGGCGTCAGACCGCACTGGCTCGCCGTGTTCACGACAAGAACGGGCTGCCCCTCGAAACTCGAAAGCGGCAGGGCCTCGCCGCGAATGGTACGGAATTCGAACTGATATGCAGTCATGACGGCCTCCTTCACGTTTGCTGGGACAAGCCTAGCATGGGCCGGGTGCCGCCTCCTATGCCCTGCTTCGGCGTCGGGAGCACTTCGGCTAGGATACCGCCACGAAGGAGATGCTCTCATGTGCGATACGATGGTGGCGCTGCCGCGGGCCTCGGCAAAGGGCGCGGTGCTTTTTGCCAAGAATTCCGACCGGGAGGCGAACGAGGCGCAATATATCTGCCCCGTCCCGGCGGCAATGCATGAAGCCGGGGCGGAGCTTGCCTGCACTTACATCTCCATCCCGCAGGCGCGGCGTACCCATGCCGTGCTGCTCTCGCGGCCCTACTGGATGTGGGGCGCGGAGATGGGTGCGAACGAGCATGGCGTCGTTATCGGCAATGAGGCCGTGCATGCGAAGATCCCGCCGCAGAGCGAGTCGGCGCTGATCGGCATGGATCTGCTGCGGCTGGGGCTCGAGCGCGGCGCCAGCGCCGAGGAAGCGCTGGAAATCATCACCTCGCTGCTGGGTACCCATGGTCAGGGCGGCAATTGCGCTCATACTGGACGCTTTGAATATCACAACTCCTTCATCATCGCCGACCGTCAGGGTACCGCCTATGTGCTGGAGACGGTGGGTCGCGAATGGGCCGCCCAGCGCGTGGGCGAGGCGGATAGCTACCGCCGTGCCATCTCCAACGCCTATACGATCGGCTCGCGCATCGACCGGGCGAGCGCGGGCCTCGTGCCCCAGGCCATCGAGAAGGGCTTTGCCAACCGGTCCAACACATTCGACCTCGAAGCGGCCTACGCCAATCGGGGCCGCTCGCGGCTCTCGAGCGGCCATCAGCGCTGGTGCCGGGCAACGGAGCTTCTTGATGGCGGCACGCTCACCCCCGCCCGTATGATCGCCAATCTGCGCGACCGGGGGCCCCGGACCGCGATGCAGCCGGCCTGGCGGCCGGACGGCATTCTGGCCGGCGCCATCTGCGCGCATGCCACCTACGGCCCCGTCCGCCGTTTCGGTCAGACCACCCAATCCTGGGTTTCCGAGTATCGCGACGGCTGGTCGGTCCATTGGATGACGGCGAGCGCCGCGCCGGATACGGGAATATTCCGCCCGGTCTTTTTCGGGCCCGGTATGGCGAATGAGACGCTGCCCGATTTCGGCCCCGTGCCCGGCGGCACATTCGACGCCCGCACACGCTGGTGGCGGCATGAACGCCTGCATCGCGCCGTCATGCGCAATTATCCGGAACGTCACGCTGTTTACGCGCCGCTACGCGACCGCCTGGAAGCGCGTTTTCTGGCCGATGTCGACGCCCTGATGGCCCGCAACGCCTCCCCAGAAGAGGCCGCCGCACTCGCCCGCCGCCTCTGGGCGGAGGCCGACCGGGCCGAAGCACGCTGGCTCGATCTGGTCCGCTCCGTACCGGAAAACCCGGCCTACCGCCCATCCGAGCCCATGGCCGCGCATTGGACAGGCCTCGACCGCCGAGCCCGGATGCCCGGCTAAATCCGCCGCTTTTGGTTAACGGATTGGCAAGCCCTCGCTCCCTAAGGTGAAGGGAGAGTGAATTCCTGCGGCCATTCGATTGGGCAATCGAGTTGGGAACCGGCCGCATCGGGCAACTGGGTTAAAGGGGTGGGCACTCATGCCGTCTATCAAGACCACCATCCTCAACGGTGTCGCCACCGGTCTTTATATCGTGCCGTCCATCGGGGTCGGCTACGGGCTGATGACCATTGGCGGGTTCGATCCGAAACTCGCGACGCTGGGCGGCATCATTGCCTGCCTTCTCGGCGCGGAAGCGCATAGCGCCATCGCGCGCGGTATCGAGCGCAAGAAAGTACGCAAGGAACTGAACGGCCTGTCCGAGCACGCCGCCCAGCTTGCGCAGGATCTCGACAGAGCCGGCGACCGCATCGTGGAGCTGGAAGAACGCTTCGAGCGCGAGACGCAGGAGCGGATGGAACGCATCTTCTCGGAAATCCGGGTCGTCGAATCCCTGGTGAAAAGGCTCGCCGAAACCCGCGGTCTCGCCATGCCGGGCGATGCCGCCCTGCCCGCTGAAAATGAAGCGCCGCGCCAGGCCCCGGAAGGCGACATGCCGCCGCCGGTACCGGTCATGCCCGTCGAAGAAATGAGCGATACCGAACTTCTCGACACGATCCGGCATTCGCTGGAGACGAACCGTGTCGATCTCTATCTGCAACCCATCGTGACCCTGCCGCAGCGCAAGGCAGTCTTCTACGAGGCGCTGTCACGCCTGCGCACCGACGAAGGCGCGCTGATCATGCCGCGCGATTACATGAGGGTGGCGGAACCCGCCGGCATGATGCCGACGGTCGACAACATTCTGCTGTTCCGCTGCGTGCAGGTGGTCCGCAAGCTGATGCAGCGCAATTCGAAGGCCGGCATCTTCTGCAACATCTCCGCCTTCTCGCTGCTCGATTCCGATTTCTTCCCGCAGTTCATCGATTATATGCGGCACAACAGCGATCTGGCCCATCACATCATCTTCGAATTCAGCCAGAGCACGGTGAACGGGCTGGGGCCGCTGGAACAGGAAAGCCTCGACGCATTGGCCGAGCTGGGTTTCCGCTTCTCGATGGACCAGGTGACCAGCCTGAAATTCGATCCGGCCCAGCTCTACGACCGGAATTTCCGCTTCGTGAAGGTCTCCGGCCAGACGCTGCTCGACAATAATGCGAGCGGGGATATCCATGCCGGCGACCTGAAGGAGCTTTTGCAGCGCAACGGCATCCAGCTCATCGCCGACAAGATCGAGGCGGAGCGCGAAGTGGTGAATGTCCTCGACCTGAACGCCGAATATGGCCAAGGCTATCTCTTCGGCGAGCCGCGTCCCGTGCGGCACGACGATACGAGCCCCGTCGAGGCTGTCCCCTCCATTTCGCAGGCGGAAACTGCCGCGGCCTGAGCCGCCCCTCTCTCCCTTGGTTGACAGGAAAGGGCCCGCCGCTATCTTGCGCCAGCCCTTTCCTTAAAGCCTTTTGGGAGCACGCCACATGAGCGCCAGCCTTGCCGATCTGAAGCCCGTCATCGAACGCGCCTTTGAAGAACGCGATCAGGTGAATTCGGCCACCAAAGGTGAAGTGCGCGAGGCGGTAGACGAAGCGCTTCGTGCGCTGGACAAGGGCGAGGCCCGTGTCGCGGAGAAATTCCCCAATACGTCAGGGGGCGAATGGGTCGTCCATCAATGGCTGAAAATGGCGGTTCTGCTTTCTTTCCGCCTCAACGACATGTCCGCCATTCCCGGCGGCCCCGGCAAGGACACCAATTGGTGGGACAAGGTTCCCTCCAAGTTCGACGGCTGGGGCGAAACCGAATTCCGCTCGGCGGGTTTTCGCGCCGTGCCGAACTGCATCGTGCGCCGCTCCGCCTATATCGCGCCCAATGTGGTGTTGATGCCCTCTTTCGTGAATCTCGGCGCCTATGTCGATG
>CAYSVF010000240.1:0-4778 GCA_964434415.1 uncultured Parvibaculum sp. | reverse complement strand
GTAGGCGGCACCGTCATCGGCACGTTCAACAATTGCGCCGGCGGAATCACGCCCTGGGGCACCTACCTCATGGCCGAAGAGAATGTGAACATGTACTTCATGGGCGACCCCGAAGGGCACCCGGAAGCCGACAAGCTGAAGCGCATGGGCATTCCCACGACCATGTATGGCTGGGGCCGTTTCCACAAACGCTTCGACATTTCTCAGGAGCCCAATGAGCCGAACCGCTTCGGCTGGGTCGTGGAAGTCGATCCGCTGGACCCGAACGCACGGCCCAAAAAGCGCACGGCGCTCGGCCGCTTCAAACATGAAGGCTGCGAAAGCATCGTTTCGCAGGACGGACGCCTCGTCGTCTATATGGGCGACGATCAGCGCTTCGAATATCTCTATAAATTCGTCAGCCGGGATCCGGTGGATCTGGTCAACCGCGAGGCCAATGCCGACCTGCTGGATTACGGCACGCTCTATGTGGCGCGCTTCGACGAGGACGGCACCGGTAAATGGCTTCCTCTGGTTTATGGCTGGGGCCCGCTGACGGAGGAAAACGATTTCCGGTCGCAGGCCGATGTCGTCATCGATGCGCGCCTGGCCGCCGACCTCATGAAGGCCACGCCCATGGACCGCCCCGAAGACGTTCAGCCCAATCCGGTCACCAACCGCGTTTATGTCTCACTGACCAACAACAGCAAGCGCAAGCCCGACCGGACCGACAAGGCGAACCCGCGCGCGGAAAACGAATGGGGCCAGATCGTCGAGATCGAACCCTTCGCACAGGACCACGCCGAGGAGGTGTTCGGCTGGAACATGGTCGTGCTGTGCGGCAATCCTGCCGAC
Organism: uncultured Parvibaculum sp.; assembly: GCA_964434415.1. GTDB lineage: Bacteria > Pseudomonadota > Alphaproteobacteria > Parvibaculales > Parvibaculaceae > Parvibaculum. The sequence goes on along the minus strand of CAYSVF010000240.1, from coordinate 3,944 downwards.
GAAGCGACAGGCGCAAGCTGGAACGACGAAACCTCGGAGAACGGCTGGTTCGCCTGTCCCGACAATCTCGCCGTGGACAAGGCCGGCCGTCTCTGGGTCGCCACCGACCAGGGCGGCGCATGGCCGGAGGTAACGGGCTCGGCGGACGGTATCTTCGCACTGGAAACCGAGGGCGAATATCGCGGTACGGGACGCATGTTCTTCCGCGTGCCCGTTGGCGCCGAAATGTGCGGCCCCTGCTTCACGCCGGACAGCGCCACGCTCTTCGTGGCCGTTCAGCACCCCGGCACCGACGGCACCAACTCCTTCAAGGGCTTCGAGCGCAAATCCACATTCGAATATCCGGCCACGCGCTGGCCCGACTTCAGGGACGACATGCCGCCCCGCCCCTCCATCGTCGCCATCACGCGCGAGGATGGCGGCGAAATCGCGACCTGAGCGGCCCCACGAGCCTCAAGGTTGCGTCAGGCAGCCCGATGGCCCAAGCTGGCACATGGGGCACGGAATGACGCGGCAAAACCATCGCGCGGCAAGCGATGAGGTGGGGGCAGTCCATGCGTGGCGTACTGACGATCATCTTTCTTCTGGTGGCGGCACCTTTCATATTCATTTTCGCTCTGCAAAAGGGCTGGCTTGAAGGCTATGTCGATGCCGACGACATTCCGGCCGAACCCTTCATCCGGGCCGAACTTGCCAACGACACCAATGGCGCGGATCTGAGCCGCCGCATCGACAGCGCACTCGACGAGGGCCGATTCGACGATGCGGTGATGTATCGCGACATCGCAAGCTACATGAATATGCCGCTCGACCCCGACACCAGGACCCGTCTGGAACAGGAAGAAGGCCTGCCCGCCACGCTGCTGCGGTCTACCGGCGGCTTCTTCTCCGGCTTCGTCACCGGCGAGGGCGACGACACGGCCTCCATGGCCGGCGCCATCACCTCCGACCTCACCGTGGTCGGCGATGTGCGCGACATCGGGTCGGAAGGCGGCAAGATGATCCAGGGAGAGGACTATTCTCAGTTCATCCTCGGCCTGTCCGTGGTCGGCCTTGCAGCGACAACCGCGACGGTGGCAACGGGCGGCGGCGGCCTGCCCGCCCGGATCGGGGTTTCCATTCTGAAAGTCGCGAAAAAAGCCGGCCACATCACCGAAGCCTTTGCGAAGAATGTCGCGCGGCTCCTGCGCGAGGCGGTCAATTTCGACAAGCTTCGTGACGTATTGCGCTCGACGGACCTTGCCAACACCTCCGCCACGCGCCGCGCGGTGAGCGAATATGCCGACACGGTCTCCTTCGCGAAGGTAACGCCCCTGCTGGACGATGTGGCCGCCCTGAACAGGACCGCAGGCCCCGCCGAAACCGTCCGCCTACTGAAATATGCGGACAATACGGACGACCTCGCCCGCCTCTCCAAAATGAGCGGCAAGCTCGGCACCAGAACCCGCGGCATCATCGAGATCACCGGCAAGACGAGCCTCAGGGCCTTCAAGTCGGTCGCCAACCTCGTCCTGCTGGCGTTTCACTGGATTTGGGAAATCGGCGCTGCCATCGGCGCCATGTTGTTCGGCGGCGTGGTGCGCTCCGTGCGCAAGCGCCGCCGCCAGCGACGCATCTTCGCCTAGGCGATGGTTGTGAGCACGATATCGAGCACCAGCATCCCTGACAGGAAGCTCCAGCCCGACGCAATACAGCCGGAAAGAAGCAGCCAGTAAGGCGGGCGGTTTTCATAGACTTGCGCCATCATCGCATTCCGCATGATGACCACCGGGCCTGCGAAAACCAGCGTCAGAATGCCGAGGATCTGCATTCTCGCATTCTCGGAAATGAGGTGGAAGCTCGCCGGCTTGTTCGTCACAAGCCTGTAGAAGCTGCCCGTCAGCCCACCCGACACATATCCCGTCGCCACACAGAAGAAAAACACCATCATCGAACTCATTGCCACTTATCGCCCCCAGCCACCCGTTATTCGCCTGCGTCGAGCCGCGCCACACGCTGCCGTGCCGCCCTGTCATCACGAATTGTCTTGTTGTCGATGGAAGTCTTGTTGTTGAGAAGATCGACCGCGAAGCGCTGCACCTCGCTACGGACCCGACCCACGACCGCATCCGGCACGACCTGCCGGTCGAGCAGTTGCATTACATCCGGCCGGCTGACCGCCGCGACAAACGCTTTCGCCGCGCCCCGCCTTGCCGTCTCGCCGATATCGCCCAGCACCGTCTCTGCCGGCACCGTCTCTGACTGTACGGCGCCTTCCGATACCTGATCGTCAGGCCCCAGATCGAACACCATGCCCCCCACCCTGCAGGCCCGGAAATCCGGCGCACAGGCAAAGGCCATCTGGTCGAGCCAGGCAAGACCGTCCGGCCCTGCGGCCCGGTCCACGGCCCCCCGCACAGGGCCGATATAGGCACCGAATGCGACGGTCATTCCCGCGGCCAGGATCAGTTTTGTAAGTGCTCCACTCATGCGCCCTTATCCGCAAGGGTGGTGCCAGTTCTCACCGCCATGAACCCAAGCGGGGGATGCCGGAAATGATCTTTTAATTTCAGTGAGTTAAAGAGATAAGGGAAAGCGGGCGGCAAAGCCGTGCGCCCGGTCGTTCCGCTTTGTGCCGTGCAGGATTGAATCTCTGTGCCAGCACGGTACAGGATGGCCCGCGGAAAACGCCCCGCAACACGTCTGGGGAAAACGAAGAGGGAGGACAGGTCCTTGTCATATGGAAGGCGGTCGAGCGAGGAACTGGTGCATGAGCGCCCGGCCTGGATCATCCCGGCCGCCGTCGCCGCGGGCGTACTGATCCTTTCCGGCTTCTTCCTCTATTACTATTTCGGGCCGACCACGAAGGAGCTGCTCGGCCTCGATCCGCGCGCCAGCATCGACGACACGCCCGTGGAGGCCATCGTCGCGGATCGCCGCTTCCTGATCCCCGAAAACTATACGCGCTACCCGGCCCAGCGCAGCGGCGGCGCCCGACGCGAAATAGACATGCACGCCCTCTGGCCCGACATGGCGCCCTACTCCGCCGAGCATGAGCAGGATTTCGCCAATAACGGTCCCGACTCGGACGTGATCTTCTTTTCCTTCAAGGAAACCGAAACGCCGCTCTCGACCGACAAGCGGCTGAAGAACATCTATTCGAAATATCTTGCCTCGCCCAAGCCGGAAAAGGACGCAACCGGCCTCGAGCGTTTCGCCTTCCGGGAGGACTCCGGTTATGGCGACCAGTTCATGCTGGTGGGACAGGATGCGGACCAGCACACGCTGCTGCTCACCTGCGACCGCGACATGCCGCTGGTGGAAAGCCCGAATTGCAGCCGCACACTTCTCATCGCCCCCAATCTGGAGCTGACCTACCGCTACAAGCGGACGCATCTGAAGGATTGGGCCGAAATCGACCGGAGGATCCGCACCCTGGCGGCATCCTTCGACACGACCCGGAAGGTCGACGGCCTGCAAGGCTCTTTCACCGACTGAAAAAGCCTTGTCCGCGCCGGATTACTCGGGAAGGTCGAAATCGAGGATCGCCATATTGAAGGCGTAGGAAACCTCGCCCTCGTCCTCGTCGCGGAAAATCACGCCGATGAATTCATCGCCGATATAGACCTCGCCGGAATCGTCCTTCTGCGGGCGCTGACGGACCTCAATGGAGGGCAGATCGAACTTCGTCCGCAGATAGGCTTCGAGACGGGTAATTTCTTTGCGATCCAAGGGATCCCCCAATGAGTAATCGGTCCAAAAATCCTGAAAAGCCCCGAACGGGCTGATTCCGGCGATCCCGGGTTTTAACCAACTGAACCGCCCCGTGCAAACGCGCGGGGCCCGAAAGGCGGCAATTCGCCACGCCGTGGGGCCCCCGGTGCGTCGCTTCGCCCGATAGCTTTCCCCGGCCGCGCCGTGAGATGGTCATCCATCCTGAATGAGGCGAAGGCCGGTCCCTATGA
>CAYSVF010000239.1:0-4779 GCA_964434415.1 uncultured Parvibaculum sp. | reverse complement strand
CATGTTTCAGGTATTAAAAACTATAAGCATATAGATAAAATAACTGACAAAAGTATTCAGAGAATACTTCGAAATCACGTAAAAAACTATTTGGATGAAAATGGAAAAGAAGATTTTGCAGAAGCTTTCAGTCCAAAAGGAATAACGGAGCTAAATAACAATATTCAAATTTTAAATAATGGTAAAAAACACCAGCCTATATACAAAGTGAGACAGTATGAAATTGGCAATAAATTTAGTGTTGGTGAACGAGGAAATAAAATTGACAAATATGTTGAGGCTGCAAAAGGAACCAATTTATTTTTTGCTATTTATTGGGATGAAAAAAAGGAAAAAAGAAATTTTGAAACCATTCCCTTAAATGAGGTGGTAGCGCATCAAAAACAAACTGCTCATATTCCAATTAAAGAAAAGATGCCTATTCCCATCGATCATTCTAAGGGAAAGTTCTTGTTTTATCTTTCTCCTAATGATTTGGTGTATGTTCCTTCTGATGAAGAAATAACCTCAGATTTAAGTCTTCAAAACCTGAATAAAAAAAACATTTATAAAATAGTGAGTTTTACAAATTCGAGACTATATGCTTTACCTCATACAGTATCTACAGTTATTAAAAATAAAACGGAATTTACTCAGCTTAATAAAATAGAATTTACTCGTGAAAAGATGATTTGCTTGAAGCTTCTAGTTGACCGATTGGGGAATGTTAAAAGAATCATTAAATGATCAAACGCACCCTCTTTTTTGGTAACCCTGCCTATCTAAGCACTAAAAACGAGCAGTTAGTGGTCAACTTTCCAGAAGAGGAAAAACAGGAGGCAACCATTCCTATTGAAGATTTGGGATATATCGTGCTGGAAGATCCACAAATTACCATCACCAATGGGCTGCTGATGAAACTGGTACAGAATAAAACCGCGGTGGTCACCTGTGACAAACAGCATTTACCCTGTAGTTTTTTACAACCCTTGGTGGGGCATAGCGAACAGACCGAGCGTATCCGCCATCAATTAGATGCTAGTGTACCCCTAAAAAAACAATTGTGGCAGCAGACTATAACAGCGAAGATTGAAAATCAGGCGGCCCATCTACAGCAACAAGGCAAGAACCCTTTAAAGTTAAAAAGGTGGGCTAGCGAGGTAAAGAGTGGGGATACACAAAACCATGAGGCGATTGCCGCTGCTCATTATTTTCAAAACCTGTTTGATATTGACGGGTTTAGCCGTAATCAAAAAGGTATTGCCCCTAATAATCTGTTAAACTATGGGTATGCTATTTTACGGGCTATTGCTGCTCGTGCATTGGTAAGTAGCGGCATGCTGCCTTCGGTAGGGATTTACCATCATAATAAGTACAATGCGTTTTGTTTGGCCGATGATGTAATGGAACCGTACCGACCGTATGTAGATGTTTTGGTCTATGAGATTGTGGAAACCGGTTGCAACTTGGAAGAGCTCACCACCTCTCTAAAGGCAGAACTGTTAACACTACCTTCCATGGATGTATGGATAGACGGGAAGCAAAGCCCTTTGATGAACGCGATGAGCCGGACAACCAATAGCTTATACGAATGTTTTTTTGGGAGCAGTAGGAAGTTGTTATACCCCCAATTATAACAGCATGTCAGTTCGAGTGATTTTGAGAGTCCAAAGGACAAGCAAAATAGTATCGAGAACCCAGTAACGGATAATATGAACCGATTTTCACGTTTAAACCAATATAGAAGTATGTGGGTACTGGTATTTTTTGATTTACCAACGGAAACCCGTGTGGAACGAAAAGCAGCGGCACGGTTTCGCAAAGATTTGCTGAACGATGGGTTTGCCATGTTCCAATTCAGTATCTATATGCGATTTTGTCCCAGTCGTGAAAATGCGGCCGTCCATATCAAGCGTTCTAAAAACGCCTTGCCCAAAAAAGGCAAGGTAGGCATAATGCAGATCACTGATAAACAATTTGGAATGATCGAGCTGTTTCATGGGAAAAAAGAAGTAGAACCTGAACCACCTTCCCAACAACTCGAACTTTTTTAGAAAAACAAATGTCCGGTCGAGCGCAGTCGAGACCTAAATTAACGCAACCATTTTTTAATCCTATCACACCTCATAAAAAACAGGATACCAGCGTTTTATGGCGAGTATCCTGTGAATGCAGTACTAAAGTACAATTCTGAAAGCAATTCACAACTAATCTTATTCGGGGTTGGTGCTATTAATCCTGTGAATGCAGTACTAAAGTACAATTCTGAAAGCAATTCACAACGCTGCTGCCAAATTCATTTCAATTGAAAATCCTGTGAATGCAGTACTAAAGTACAATTCTGAAAGCAATTCACAACTTGCGTGGATAGTAATAAAAGTAAGGGGACCTGTGAATGCAGTACTAAAGTACAATTCTGAAAGCAATTCACAACGGAAGACCACACCGTAGCGGCGCAGCAACACCTGTGAATGCAGTACTAAAGTACAATTCTGAAAGCAATTCACAACACGTCAGCTTATTTGCCCACACCCGCCGGCCCTGTGAATGCAGTACTAAAGTACAATTCTGAAAGCAATTCACAACCCGCCTGGCATTCCATCTGAAGCTGCATTGCCTGTGAATGCAGTACTAAAGTACAATTCTGAAAGCAATTCACAACTACCAATAGCGTAGAGATAAATCCGCTCAACCTGTGAATGCAGTACTAAAGTACAATTCTGAAAGCAATTCACAACAATGAAAAGCAACATAATTCCAATTAGAACCTGTGAATGCAGTACTAAAGTACAATTCTGAAAGCAATTCACAACTTTTGTGAATGATATAATTGATAACGGTTACCTGTGAATGCAGTACTAAAGTACAATTCTGAAAGCAATTCACAACCATCGAACCGTTGCTCTCCAGCATTGCGGCCTGTGAATGCAGTACTAAAGTACAATTCTGAAAGCAATTCACAACGGTTCTAGCGTTTCAGTACGGCCGGCATCCCTGTGAATGCAGTACTAAAGTACAATTCTGAAAGCAATTCACAACAAAAGCCAGTTTAAACCTACAAAAATCAGCCTGTGAATGCAGTACTAAAGTACAATTCTGAAAGCAATTCACAACACTTAGTAAAATAATAAAAATTGTAAGAAACCTGTGAATGCAGTACTAAAGTACAATTCTGAAAGCAATTCACAACTAGTCTGACCACTCGATGATTGTGATTAAACCTGTGAATGCAGTACTAAAGTACAATTCTGAAAGCAATTCACAACCGACGCCTACGGGACTTACACGGTGCGAGTCCTGTGAATGCAGTACTAAAGTACAATTCTGAAAGCAATTCACAACAAACGGTATACCCTTCGGTGCCCGGCCAATCCTGTGAATGCAGTACTAAAGTACAATTCTGAAAGCAATTCACAACATGATTTTAATTGCAGTGTTTTTAAATGCAACCTGTGAATGCAGTACTAAAGTACAATTCTGAAAGCAATTCACAACTGCGTGGCGCCATCATCTACTACAAAATTGCCTGTGAATGCAGTACTAAAGTACAATTCTGAAAGCAATTCACAACAGCTATCATAAGCATCGCCACCAATATTCCCCTGTGAATGCAGTACTAAAGTACAATTCTGAAAGCAATTCACAACATTAGTTGATGCAATGAAGCAGGTGGTAAACCTGTGAATGCAGTACTAAAGTACAATTCTGAAAGCAATTCACAACTAAGAAATCACGTTCAAACAAATCTTCTTCCCTGTGAATGCAGTACTAAAGTACAATTCTGAAAGCAATTCACAACGAATTTTACCACTTGATTGGTGGTCATAGTCCTGTGAATGCAGTACTAAAGTACAATTCTGAAAGCAATTCACAACCGTAAGTCCATATTTTCTAATTATTAATTGCCTGTGAATGCAGTACTAAAGTACAATTCTGAAAGCAATTCACAACAGTTACTATTACAGAACAAGTATTAAGCGACCTGTGAATGCAGTACTAAAGTACAATTCTGAAAGCAATTCACAACCAAACCAATTGCACGTCTTTTTTATTGATACCTGTGAATGCAGTACTAAAGTACAATTCTGAAAGCAATTCACAACTATGGGAATGGTAGCCTGTTTGTAGTAATTCCTGTGAATGCAGTACTAAAGTACAATTCTGAAACCTAAAACCCAAAAGAAACAATATGCTATTTAGAAACTTCGTAGTACAGCAGTAAGGAGCGATCAAGGGCCATACTCCGAGGTTCAGCGTAGTGCAACGGAGCTAAAGCAATTCACAACTGTAGGCAATCTGCGAGGAACGAGCACGACCTGTGAATGCAGTACTAAAGTACAATTCTGAAAGCAATTCACAACATGAAAAAAGGAATTATGTATTTTCCTTTTCCTGTGAATGCAGTACTAAAGTACAATTCTGAAAGCAATTCACAACCATCGACTGGTTGCTCTCCAGCATTGCCAGCCTGTGAATGCAGTACTAAAGTACAATTCTGAAAGCAATTCACAACGTGTTCACATAAATTACCGTCGCAATCTTTCCTGTGAATGCAGTACTAAAGTACAATTCTGAAAGCAATTCACAACGTTTCAATACCTATTAATAAATATTCCTTTCCTGTGAATGCAGTACTAAAGTACAATTCTGAAAGCAATTCACAACGGGGTGGTGATGAGCCAACAGACCCGGACTCCTGTGAATGCAGTACTAAAGTACAATTCTGAAAGCAATTCACAACATTCCTAAATCAGTTAATTCTTTAATTCGACCTGTGAATGCAGTACTAAAGTACAATTC
>CAYSVF010000238.1:0-4781 GCA_964434415.1 uncultured Parvibaculum sp. | reverse complement strand
CCGGGCCCGAGATATAGAGGCTTGAGGCCGTCGCGGAAAGCGGCGAGGCGCCGCAGGCCTTGCGCGGAGCCGCAGCCCGGTTACCCTGCCCCCCAGATCGGCCGTCAGGGCGATATGTAAAGAAACGTCAAAACCGGACCCATCCCATGCTTCGCTATCTGAAAGCGGGCCTTGCGGCCCTTGCCGGCCTCGTTGCCCTCACTTTGGCGGTCATTCTCGTGCGCGGCGCAATGGAAGCCCCCGCGCCGGTCGACCCCGCCCCGATTCTCGCCAAGGCCAAGACCTATGACGCCGAGATCAAGCGGGACGAATACGGCATTCCCCATATTTCGGGGCCGCGCGACGCCGATGTCGCCTTCGGGCTCGGCTTTGCCCATTCGGAAGACGATTTCTCCACCATCCAGAATGTCGCCATCGCCACCCGTGGCAAGCTCGCGGCCTATCAGGGCAAGAAGGCGGCCATCACCGACTATCTGGTTCAGCTGATGGGCGTGTGGGATGCGGTGAACGCGAATTACGACAAACTGCCGGCGGATGTGCGCAAGGTGCTCGAAGGCTATGCGGAAGGCGTGAATTTCTACGCCGTGAAGCATCCCGACGAAGTGGAGCCCGGCTTCCTGCCTTTCACCGGCAAGGATGTGGCGGCGGGATTCGTGTTCAAGACGCCCTTCTTCTACGGGCTCGACAAGACATTGATCGGCGTTTTCGAAGGCCGCATCGGCGGCAAGTCGAAGGAACTCTCCAAGCAGGAAAAGGATGCCTTCCTGCCGGCCGCCGCGACGCTGCCCATCGGCTCCAACGGCGTCGCCGTCGCGCCTTCGCGGTCCGACGACGGCGTGACGCGCCTCCTCGTCAACTCGCACCAGCCCTATACGGGGCCGGTCGCCTGGTACGAGGCGGAACTCGATAGCGGCGAAGGCTGGCATGTCTCGGGCGGCTTCTTCCCCGGTTCGCCCTTCATGCTGCACGGCCATAATGAAAATCTGGGCTGGGCCAACACCGTCAACGAACCCGACCTCGTCGACATCTACAAGCTCACGATCAACCCGGACAATGAGAACCAGTATCTTCTCGACGGCAAGTGGCGCGATTTCAAAAAGGAAACCGCCGAGATCAAGGTCGATCTCTGGGGCCCCTTCTGGTGGACGGTGAAGCGCGACGTGCTGCGCTCCGAACATGGCCCGGTCCTGAAAACGCCCAATGGCTATTTCGCGGTGCGCTTTGCGGGCATGGGCGAGTACCGGCAGGTGGAGCAGTATTACCGGCTCGACAAGGCACGGAATCTCGACGAGTTCCTCGATGCGCTGCGGCTACAGGCGCTGCCCAGCATCAACTACGTCTATGCGGATCGCGAAGGAAACATCGCCTATATCTATAACGGGCAGTTCCCCGAGCGGAAGCCGGGCTTCGACTGGAAAGGCGTGCTGCCGGGCGACCGGTCGGACCTGATCTGGCACAGCTATGTGCCGTTCGACAAAATCCCGAAATACATCAACCCGGAAAGCGGCGTGCTCTTCAACGCCAACAACACGCCTTTCCGCGCGACGACGCCTTCCTCCGATCTCGACCCGTCCGCATTTCCCGACTGGATGGGTATCCAGACCGACATGACCAATCGAGCCTACCGGATGGAGGAAACCTTCGGATCCGATCCGCAGATCACCCGGGAGGAATTCCGGACCTATAAGTTCGACGTCACCTATTCGGAAAAATCGGAGATGGCGAAACTCCTGAAGCAGGTCCTATCCGTCGATCCGGGCGACGACGACGATCTTGCCGAGGCACAGGATATCCTGCGTCGCTGGGATATGCGCGCGACGAAAGACAGCCGCGGCGCGGCGCTCGCCATTCTGATGGCCGAGCCGGTGGTTCATGCGCGCATCGTCAAGGAGCCGGTTCCCGACCCGATGGACACGCTGCATGACGCCATCAAGCGGCTGAAGGAGCATTTCGGGCGGCTCGATCCGGAATGGGGCGAGGTCAACCGCATCATCCGCGGCGATGTCGATCTGCCGGTCGATGGCGGGCCGGACCTGCTGCGCGCCATCTATGCGGAAAAGCTCGACGACGGACGGCTCAAGGCCGTCGGCGGCGACACGCTTTTCATGTTCGTGGAATGGGACAAGGACGGCAAGGTCAGCTCACGCAATGTCAGCCAGTTCGGCAGCGCCATGACCCGCCCCTCTTCGCCGCATTACGCGGACCAGACGCCGCTCTATGCCCGCGAGGAAATGCGGCCCGAACTCTTCACGAATGCCGAATTGGAAGGGCATGTCCAAGAGGCCTATCGGCCCGGCGAACGGAACGGCGAGACCGCGTCCGCGGATTGACGCCGCTCAGGCGGTATCCCGGTCGAGGCGATGGGCGATGCATTCGATCGGCAGGTCGACATGCACGGTGGTCCCGACATCGGGCGCGCTTTCGATGGAAAGCGTGCCGCCATGCAGTTCCGTCAGATGTTTTGCGAGCGGCAGGCCGAGCCCCGTCCCCTCATGGCTGCGCGACAGCGTGCCGTCGAGCTGGCTGAAGGGGGCGAGCGCCCTGGGAATGTCGTCCGCCTCCATCCCGATGCCGCGATCGGCGACCGATATGCGAAGGGAATCGCTTCTCAACCCCGCGCTGACCGTCACGCTGGAGCCGGCGTGCGAGAACTTCACCGCGTTGGCGATGAGATTGATGAGGACCTGCTTCAGGGCGCGCTCATCGACGACGACGGTGAGCGGCGGGTCCGGCAGAACGCAATTGAGCGTGATGCCCGCCTTTTCGGCGCGATGGTGCACCAGCCGCAGGGCGGAAGAGACGATCGGGTTGAGATCCGCCTCGTCCTCGTGAAGCTTGAAGTGACCGGCCTCGATTTTCGACAGGTCCAGAATATCGTTGATGAGCGTGAGGAGATGCACGCCGCTATCGTGAATATCCTCGGCATATTCCCGGTAGCGCGGCGATCCGACCGGCCCGAAGAGTTCGTTCTGCAGGGCCTCGGAAAAACCGATAATGGCGTTGAGCGGCGTCCTCAGCTCATGGCTCATATTTGCAAGGAATTCGGATTTGGACCGGCTTGCCTCATTGGCCATGTCGCGCGCCTGGCGCAGCGTGTCGAGCTGGCGGCGCCTTTCGGTCACGTCCTGAAGCCCCACCAGAACGGAGCGGCGCCCCTTGAACCCCACGGGCGCGACCGACACGGCGACCCAGATCGGGGTTCCGTCGAGACGGATCAGCTCCACTTCCTTTCCCGCGCCGCGCCCGCCGCTTTCGGCGACCATGCGCAGCGAAGGAACGACATCGCCATTGGGAAAGAAGCTTGAAACATTCAGCTTGCCGTCGCCCTTCGTCTCATAGCCCACCAGGGCCTGCGCGGCGCTGTTTGCCTGAATCACTTCGAGGCTGCGCGGATCCACCAGCGCGAGCGGCTGGGGCGCGTTGAAGAAGAGGCTCTCGAAACTTTCTTCCGAATCGCGCATGGCCTGCTCGGCCTCGCGACGGACATCGATCTCATGGGTAAGCTGTTCGTTCAGCTCGTCCTGCTGGCGCATGGTCAGATAGGCTTCGCGGCGCAGCCGGTTGTTGGCGCGCACGATCTGGACGCCGATGGCATTGGCGGCGATCAGAAGCAACGCATTCTGGAGCAGCGTCGCCGGGTCGTAATTGCCGAGCGCGGGCGCCACCAGAATCGCACCGAATGTCAGCACCAGGGACGCCGCGAGATTGCGCGACAGCTTGGTCGGCACACCGACATAGAAAGCGAAGAGCACCACGACGATGCTCATTATGCCTGTGCTGTAGTCGGTGCTGTCCCACCAAAGGGAAAAGGGCGCGATGGTGGCGACCAGAAACTGCGACAGGGTGAGCGCGAGGAACAGTCCGTTCAGCTGCCCGGGTTTCCGGAACAGCTTGAGAGCCGCCACAAGCAGCAGGAGCGCCGCCAGGCGTCCGGTCATCGTCAGAAAGAAGAGCGGTGTCGGACCGTGGGTGGCAAGATCGAACGCCCCCCAGATGACGAAAACATAGCAGCCGTAAAGGGTGGCACGAACCCGCGCCCGCAGGTCGTTCAGATTGGCCCGCAAAAACTTTTCTTCGAGCGCCGCGTCGGCGAATTCGCCCGTCCAGCGGAAGAACGCCGGATCGCGGGCGACGCCGACCGCGTCCGCCCGTCGAACCATGCGCTTCATTGTGGCGCCAATCGTCATGGCACACTCCCTTTGCGGCGAACGCTCGCCTTCTCCCCCCCTCCGGCATGGCGCGAGCCGCCCTCTCTCCTCCGTACCATCTCGAAAAGGCAGGAGGAAACGAGCGTCAGGCACATCGCCGCCGGCGTCCGGCCGCACACAACTTTCCGGACGCCTGGAAACCCTAGGGAATAACCCTAAACAAATGGCAAAACGCCCATTGCGCTTCTGGCCACCGGCGACCCGGGCGCTTATCGTGCGAAAAAACGCGGCCCGGCGCGGCTAAACGACCGGTCCGACAAGGGAGGGTTCTCAGGAATGGATCAAAACGGCACGGTACAGCCGCTTCTCGAAGGCGTCAGGGTGCTCGATTTCGGACGCTACATCGCCGGCCCCTATTGCGCGGCGCTGCTGGGCGATCTCGGCGCGGAAGTCATCCGGGTGGAAAAGCGCGACGGCAGCGAAGACCGGTTCGTACAGCCGGTCGTGCCGGGCGCGGCGGCGGGCGATGGCGGCGAAGGCGCCATGTATCTGCAAATGAACCGGAACAAGCGCGGCCTCACGCTCGACCCGATGAGCGAGAAAGGCCGGGAGGTGGTGAAGAAACTCGCCGCC